>NZ_JBHLWA010000024.1:0-64629 GCF_042433085.1 Gallibacterium melopsittaci | reverse complement strand
CTTCTGTTTTCGGTGGCGGTGGCATTTTGGCATAGCGTGGTTTTTTCATCGCAGGTCGTCCTTTGGGTTTTGGGTGTAATCCTTCTATACCGCATTGTTGAAAGCTTTTCAACCATTGGCTAATGACAGCCGAATTAGCAATACCAAAATGTAGGCTGGCTTGTTCAGTTGTCATCTCTCTGTTTTGAATCGTTTGTATGACGTGATATTTAAAGTCGGGGGTATAGGTACGTTTAGTATGAAGCACGGCTAAGCCGTTTATTCCTGAATGTTGATATTGAGCAATCCAACGCTCTAATGTGCGTTTAGGCACGGTAAATGTATGACTGGTTAAAGAAAGACTTTCATTGTGTTGAAAGTAGAAATCTACCACTTGTTGTTTAAATGTTTGGTTATATTTGGTCATAAAAAATCTGCACCTCTATCTGTTGGATGATAAGTCCAACTTTAGGGGTGCAGATCACTCGTATGCCCTTTGTTAATTTAAATCAATCTTTGTTCTTCAAGCTTGCTTAAAAAGAACGACATTTGGACTCTCCACCACGGCCAGTCGTGATCAACATCATGCCCCCAAAAATCAAACCAAGCTAGAATCTCTTTTGCTTGAAAGGCTTCTTGTAAACGTGCGGTATCTGCAATATGCTGTTCTTCCCACGCTCCTTGTCCCACTGCCACAATATAATGATTTTGCCGATAACGATCTAAGAACCAGCTATCATATTGTCCCCAAAGATAATCGATTGGTGAGTTAAAATAGACAGTTTGATCACCATAGAACTCACCTGTAAAGAAACGGGCATCATAGACGCCACTTAAGGCAATCGCAATATCAAACAGATCAGGATGACGTAACGCAAAATTAATAGTATGGAATGCGCCCATACTACAACCTGTTGCTATCATTGCACCACTCCACTCTGATTCATAACGAATTAATGGCACCAATTCATGCACAATATAACGATCATAAGCATTATGTGCTAATGCCATATCGTGCCCTGATTTATTAACTGCCAGCCAAGATTCTTTATCCAATGAGTCTGGGGTATAGAATTTTACTAACCCTCGATCAATAAAAGAACGACAGGCTTCAATCATACCAAAATCTGCATATTCATTATGGCTGCCACCTGATGACGGAAATACGATAATCGGTTTGCCAGCGTGACCATAAACATTAAAGTGCATTTCACAACCAAGCTCACCACTCCAATGACTTCTTCTTTCAAAGTGCATACTCTTTCCTCTTATTGTTTAACGTGCGCAAATTGAATAATTTCACGCATTTGTTCAATCGTTTCTGTGCGAGCCAAAATCCCCTCTTCGCCCATAATTTTGGCAAAAATACCTGGTACATTTTGTACACTAATAATGTTATCTGAAAAACGTTCACAAATTGCCTGAATGGCGTTTTGATAATTTTTATTGGCTTTGCGTGAGATATAAACCACATTCCACGGGTGGGTAATTTGTGCATAAAATTTATTTTCTTTAACGATATGGGCATATTCATTAAATACATCAAAATCATTCGCATAGTTCCACATATCAATCGTTAACCCACCTGGTGGACGGCAATTAATTTCTAATGGCATTAATTCCTGAGTTTTCTTCACACGGAAAAATTCAAAATGGAAAAAACGTTCCCGCACTTTAAACGCTGCTACACACTGTTTACCTAACTCAATTAATTGTGGAGAAATTTCCCGTGGAACGTAATAGAACATATCACCATCTTTGGCAATGGTATCTAATACTGCTTCGGAATATTCAAGGCTAGAATAGAATACAATATTGCCGTTAATATCGGTTAAGCCATCAAAGGTGACAATATCACCATCGATAAACTCTTCCATTATGTATTCCACCGCTGGATTTTTATAGCCAAAAAATGCTTCTAATTCATCACGAGATTTGATCTTATAGGTATCACTAGCCCCTACACCAGAATTTGGTTTGATAATCACAGGAAATTTCAATTCTTGTGCTAATTGACGAGCATCGTCATCATCTTTAAAGACTCGTCCTTTCGCCACTTTTAGTCCTGTCGTACGGAAAATCTCTTTCATTTGCGATTTGATTTTAATAGTATTCATATCGCTAGTTTTGTAACCGAATACATTAAAATCAGTACGCAATTTGGCATCAAGTTCTAGCCAATATTCATTATGTGATTCAATCCGATCAATGCGTCCATACTTATGGGCAAAATAACCAAGGGCTCGATAAACTTGATCATAATCTTCCATATTATCAACACGATAATATTCTGTTAGTGCGTTACGCAATCCCTCACTTAACGATTCATAAGGTACATCGGCAATGCCTAATGTGTTAAAGCCATTCTCTCGTAAGCGTACAGCGAACGTTTCGAAATTTGTAGGGAAATGCGGTGAGATCATCACAAAATTTAATAGTCTTGACATTTAGTTTCCTCAAATTAAAAGTTGATGTTAGTGTTGTGCTGAAGATCATTTGATCGACTTCGTATTGTGCCATAAATCTGATTTTTTTTGTGCAGAAAACTTCCGACTAAAATAGTCAAAACGCAGAATTTCAAGTAGAATATGCACCTTTTTATCTAACCACAAACAAAGTGAGAACTATGTCAACACAATTTGTTTATACTATGCATCGCGTGAGCAAAGTTGTGCCACCGAAGCGTCAAATTTTAAAAGATATTTCTTTGAGCTTTTTTCCTGGTGCCAAAATTGGTGTTTTAGGTTTAAATGGTGCGGGAAAATCTACCCTTTTACGAATTATGGCGGGTGTCGATCAAGAGTTTGAGGGGGAAGCTCGTCCACAGCCAGGTATCAAAATCGGTTATCTGCCACAAGAGCCGAAACTCTCCCCAGAACAAACTGTACGAGAAGCAATTGAAGAAGCTGTTGTAGAAGTAAAAACAGCATTAACTCGTTTAGATGAAGTTTATGCGTTATATGCTGATCCAGAGGCGGATTTCGATAAACTTGCAGCGGAACAAGCTACGTTAGAAGCTATTATTCAAGCACACGATGGACATAATTTACAAAATCAATTAGAACGTGCTGCAGATGCGTTACGTTTACCTGATTGGGATAGCAAAATTGAACATCTTTCTGGGGGTGAACGCCGCCGTGTTGCACTTTGCCGTCTATTATTAGAAAAACCAGATATGTTATTGCTTGATGAACCAACTAACCACTTAGATGCAGAATCAGTCGCTTGGTTAGAACGTTTCTTACACGATTATGAAGGAACCGTGGTAGCGATTACCCACGACCGTTACTTCCTTGATAACGTTGCTGGTTGGATTCTTGAATTAGACCGTGGTGAAGGTATTCCTTGGGAAGGTAACTACTCTTCTTGGTTGGAACAAAAAGAGAAACGTTTAGCCCAAGAAGCAGCAACTGAATCTGCTCGTCAAAAATCGATTGAGAAAGAACTTGAATGGGTGCGTCAAAATCCAAAAGGTCGCCAAGCAAAAAGTAAAGCACGTATGGCACGTTTTGAAGAGCTTAATTCTGGCGAATATCAAAAACGAAATGAAACCAACGAACTCTTTATTCCACCTGGTCCACGCTTAGGGGATAAAGTTATTGAAGTGGCAAATTTATCGAAATCTTTTGGTGATCGTACTCTGATTGACAATCTTTCATTCAGTATTCCTAAAGGAGCGATTGTAGGCATTATCGGGGCAAATGGTGCAGGTAAATCTACCCTGTTTAGAATGTTGTCTGGGCAAGAACAACCTGACAGCGGTTCAATTACCTTAGGGGATACCGTTGTCCTCTCTTCTGTCGAACAGTTTAGAGATAATATGGATAATAGCAAAACCGTCTGGGAAGAAGTTTCTGGTGGTTTAGATATTATGAAGATTGGTAACTTTGAAATTCCTAGCCGTGCTTATGTCGGTCGTTTTAACTTTAAAGGTGTCGATCAGCAAAAACGTGTTGGTGAGCTATCAGGTGGTGAACGTGGTCGTTTACATCTCGCCAAACTACTCCAACGTGGTGGGAATGTGTTACTGCTTGACGAACCAACCAATGATCTTGATGTGGAAACCTTGCGTGCATTAGAAAATGCGATTTTAGAATTTCCAGGTTGTGTTATGGTGATTTCGCACGACCGTTGGTTCTTAGACCGTATTGCAACCCACATTCTCGATTACGGTGATGAGGGTAAAGTGACTTTCTATGAAGGAAACTTTACGGATTATGAAGAGTGGAAGAAGAAAACCTTTGGTGCGGAAGCCGTGCAACCAAAACGGATTAAATATAAGCGTATTACTAAGTAATTCTAATTGATAAAAAATCCTGTTGTTTAATTAAATAACAGGATTTTTTACTTTATTCCTTTTGTGATTTCCTCTCTTATTTTCCGCTTTTTTATGCTAGAATTTGCAACCGTTTTTTGTTCATCTATATTTGGATATATTGGAGAAAATATGAAAGTTTTAGAAGGTCAAGTCGCTGCACCTAATGCGAAAATTGCCGTTGTGATCGCACGTTTTAACAGTTTTATTAATGATAGTTTATTAGAAGGGGCGCTTGATGCCTTAACTCGTATCGGTCAAGTTAAAGATGAAAATATCACTATCGTTAAAGCACCAGGTGCATATGAATTACCACTGGTTGCTCGCCGTTTAGCTTCAAGCAAAAAATTTGATGCGATTGTTGCATTAGGAACTGTGATTCGTGGTGGTACAGCACACTTTGAATATGTTGCTGGTGAAGCAAGCAGCGGTCTTGGACAAGTCGCAATGCAGGCTGAAATTCCTGTTGCTTTCGGTGTATTAACAACAGAAAACATCGAGCAAGCTATTGAACGTGCTGGTACTAAAGCAGGTAATAAAGGGGCTGAAGCAGCATTAGTTGCTTTAGAAATGGTTAACTTATTAGCTCAAATTTCAGAATAATGACTCAACAAGTAAAACCAACTAAACGTCGTCGTGCTCGTGAATGTGCTGTGCAAGCACTTTATTCTTGGTTTGTATCACAAAATACACCAGAAAAAGTTAAACTAGATTTCATCGCATTTGAAGATATAGATATGAATGGCGTAGATTTACCCTATTTTCGTAAATTATTTCATGAAACCATTAATAATCTAGACACGCTTGAAGATTTATTCTCGCCTTATTTAGATCGTTCTATTGGAGAGCTCGGAACAATTGAACGTGCGATTCTTTCTATGGCAACGTATGAATTGTTCTCTCCTTATTTGAATCATTCTACTGAAGAATCTGAGACAATCGAATGTACGCCTCTTCCTATTCCTACATCAACAAATGAATTAAACGTTTTACAAGATGATGTAGTCCCTTATAAAGTCGTTATCAACGAAGCTATCGAAGTGGCAAAAGTATTCGGTGCAGAAGAAAGCCATAAATATATCAATGGGGTATTAGATAAACTTGCTCCACAATTAGGTCGTAAATAATTTTGGACTTTTACCTTATCTGAGCAATCAGATAAGGTACCCAACCAAGGATGTAAAGCTATGACTGATAATGGTGAATTTGATATTATTCAACGTTATTTTGCGTCCTCCAACCGTCAGCCTCGCCGTGATGTTTTGCTCTCTATTGGTGATGATTGTGCAATTACTGAAATCAAACCTAACCGCCGTTTGGCAATGACAACTGATACTCTTGTTGAAGGTACACATTTCCTGCCGACTATTTCACCAGCCAATTTAGCTTATAAATCTGTCGCAGTAAATTTAAGTGACTTGGCCGCAATGGGAGCAGAACCCGCTTGGATTAGTTTAGCCTTAACCATACCGAAAATTGATCATCAGTGGTTAGCCGAATTTAGTCACAGTTTTTTTGCCATTCTTGATCATTACAATGTGGATTTAATTGGCGGTGACACCACAAAAGGTAAACTTTCTCTCACTATTACCGCACACGGGCTGGTCGCTAAAGAGAAAATTTTATGTCGGCATAATGCAAAAGTTGGCGATTGGATTTATGTTTCTGGCACGCTTGGTGATAGTGCGGCTGGGTTAGATCTGTTATTAACGAAAACACCGATTGAAAATGCCGATCAGCAATATCTTTTACAACGTCATCTACGTCCTACGCCTCGTGTATTAATGGGAATGGAGTTAGCAGGTATTGCCAATGCAGCGATTGATCTTTCTGATGGACTAATTTCCGACTTACAGCATATTCTCGATCGTAGTCAATGCGGTGCTGTGATTGAACTTGATAAATTACCACTCTCCGAACAGCTTTTACGCCAATATTCACTTGAGCAAGCGTTACAATTTGCCCTTGCTGGTGGTGAAGATTACGAGTTATGTTTCACGGTATCGGAATCACAACGTGAAAAAATGGAACGTACCTTAAAATATCTCGGCGTTGCTTACCACTGCATTGGACAAATTCGGGCGAATAAACAATTACAATTTACGCAACATCATCAACCAGTAGAGGTAACCGTTTCTCATGGCTTCGACCACTTCAGTGAAAAATGATCACACCGCATTACAGCGTATCAAACTCTCTAATCCTGTACATTTTCTCGCCGTTGGCTTTGGTTCTGGCTTAATTTCGCCTGCACCAGGGACTTGGGGAACATTAGCGGGATTATTGGTAGGTTTATTGCTATTACACTGGCTTCCTGTTTCTCTCTTTTTTGTGCTAACAGTGATGGCGTTTCTGCTAGGTATTTATTTATGTCATAAAACGGCAGAAGATATGCAGGTACATGATCATGGTGCGATTGTTTGGGACGAAATTGTGGCGATTTGGTTAGTACTTTGTGCTTTACCTAATTATTCTTGGGGTTGGTGTTTAGCTGCATTTGTTTTATTTAGACTCTTCGATATTTTAAAACCGATGCCAATTCGTTATTTCGATCGCCGCTTAAAGACAGGATTTGGCATTATGTTTGATGATTTGCTTGCGGCACTCTATGCTATTCTCTTAATCGTGTTTTACCAATGGTGGATATAAAAGGATTTTTCTATGTTGTGGAATATTATGATCGTGCATTTATTGGGTTTAATGAGTCCTGGCCCAGATTTTTTCTATGTTAGTCGCACCGCTGCCAGTCAATCCAGACGTGATGCTATTTGTGGCGTTATCGGTATTACCCTAGGCGTTGCCTTTTGGGCAACCGCAGCATTATTAGGGTTAGCCATCATTTTTTCTACCAGTGAATTATTGCACGGTATTGTGGTATTACTTGGTGGGAGTTATTTAACTTATATTGGCTATAAAATGTTAAATGTGCATACAAATATCAGTTTTGTACAAGAACAACAGCAAGAAATGCAAACACAAACAACAATGAAGCAAGAAATTTTAAAAGGATTATTCATTAATCTTTCTAATGCAAAAGTAGTGATTTATTTTAGTAGTGTGCTATCACTCTATCTCGCTAACGTCACAAGCTTTCAACATATCTTATTGGTATTAGCAATTATTCTGTTGGAAACCTTTTGCTATTTCTATGTGATTGCATTGTTGTTTTCTCGTCCAGCTGCAAAACGTTTTTACAGTCAATATAGTCGTTGGTTAGATAATGCCGCTGGGCTTGTCTTTATGGCGTTTGGCTTATACTTAGTCTATTCTGCGTTTCACTATTTATTTTAGAAGATCTTTTAGATTTTTCTTCATTGCTTGAATTTGCGATTCATATAAGACCTTGCTCTCTTGCTCATCAATCATATACATAATGGTTTGCGACAAGGTCATTTTCATTTTGCGAGAATAGCGAGAAAGACGATGCCAAACAGCATAATCAAGATCGATTGATTTTTTCTTAGTGGTTTGCTTTTCTGCATTAAAAAAACGTTTTCGTTTGGCTCGAATCGCCTGATCTAATTTAATCACTAAATCAGGCGACATATGGGTTTCAATCCATTGTTTTACTGCTTCTGTTTGGTGTTCTAATTTTGTGAGTTGCTGGATTTTATCTTCTGCCATACTCTGTTCTAGATAACGTGTTACATTCACGCCTTCTCGTGCTTTGCGTGTTAAATAGAGCCATTTCCAATGCGTTTCTTGGTTATCTAGTTTTTGATAGCGCATAATAAACCTCACAAATTAGCGTAAATTTTAGGAGTGAAAAATTCACATTTTCTATTGCAGTGACAAGGTAACCCACTGATTATAGAGTTTTTTTTAGCCTTAAGCTATGTAATCTTCAGACTAAATTTACAATCCAATCAGCTTATCTCGCAATAACCCTAACCATTCACGCAATACCAATCCTGATTGATAGAAACTGACTGGTTGAGGAATAAATTTAAGCAAACCACTGCTTGAGGCACGTTGACTCAAGGTTGGTGCAGGCAATACCTCAAAACCTTGACGCTGGAAGGCTGCAACTGCTCGCCGCATATGCCATTCATTCGTGACTAAAATCACACGTTGAATCTGTTTTCCTTCGTCTGTTTGATCAAATAATTTACGCAAATAGATCGCATTTTGTTCCGTAGTATTTGATTTATTATCCAACCACGCTGGCTCAATTTGGAAAAAGCGTTGTAATTCACTGCCCATCACTTTAGCTTCATTATCCACCCCACCACTAATTGCTATCGGCAAACCTGTTTTTTGATGTAAATAAACAGCATAACGCATTCTTTCTAATGGAAGTGCCGCTGTTGTGGAGTATGACTCTGGATAATCGCTATAACGCAACCCACCGCCTAATACAACAATCACTTGTCCTTGCGTATAAATATCTGGATTTGGTCGTTCTAACGAAATACTACGAATCAATACATTAGAAAAGAAAGGGGTACTGATAAAATAACCTAATAATAATGAACAAGCTAATAGCGTTTTTGCAGTTTTTTGCCAACGTGTAAATAGCAAAATAAACGCCAATAAGCCTAATAAAATCAGATTAAATGGCGGCAGAATCGCCGCTTCGATGACTTTTTTTAGGATGACTGCGAACATTCGTTATTGCCTCGTTGTAATTTTGCTTGTTGGCGTAATTCTTCTGCTACTAAACGAATGGCTTCACCACTATTAACGCCTTGCTGCATTAACTGTTGAATTTTTTCAACCGCTTGTTGCTGTTGTTCGTGAGTCAAATTTAATGTATCTAGCATTTTTTTCTCTTGTTTAATGACTTAGAAAAATAAATTACGTTGTTGATAGAATGCTTTTTCCACAACATTAGCCGCACTCTCTTCTGCTTGTTTGCCTAATTTTTGTGCCAATGATTTTTTAACACAATATTTCACTTGCAACACATCTTTCTCTGCTAATGCTTGTAAAATCACATCATCACTGGTTTTGATTTCATCGACTAATGCGAGCGATAACGCCTGTTTACCAAACCAATGTTCACCTGTTGCGACTTGCTCAATCGCTACTTGCGGACGATGTTCGGCAACAAATTGCTTAAAGAGTTGATGCGTTTCTTCCAATTCTTGTTGAAATTTTTGTTTTCCTTTCTCGGTATTTTCTCCCAGCATAGTTACAGTGCGTTTATACTCACCTGCTGTCATCACATCAACATCGACATCATGTTTCTTTAATAAACGGTGAATATTTGGTACCTGTGCAACCACCCCAATCGAACCAAGAATCGCAAAAGGTGCAGCCACAATTTTATCGGCAACACACGCCATCATATAGCCCCCACTAGCCGCAACTTTATCCACGGCGACCGTTAATGGAATGCCTCGCTCACGTAAACGTTGTAATTGTGAAGCCGCAAAGCCATAACCGTGTACCACACCGCCAGGACTTTCTAAACGTAATAACACTTCATCTTTTTCTGGACGAGCAACAGCCAAAATTGCATTTAATTCTTCACGCAACGCATTAGTTGCACTCGCTTGAATATCACCTTGGAAATCCAATACAAATAGACAAGGCTTTTGTTGGGAAAAAAGATCGGATTCGCTCTGTTCTACTGCACCTTTTTCCAGTTGTTTCGCTTTTTTCTTCGCTGCTTTTGCTTCTGCTTTTTCTTGTTTTTTACGACTTTTCGCAAGTTGTTTCGCTTGTTGTTCATCTAAACGAAACGCTTTTAATACTTGTTGTTGATCTTCATATTGTGCATTTAGATTAGTAATACGTAATTCGCCTGTTTTATTATGATTTTTTTGTTTTAATGTAAAAATCACACCAAAAATCACCGCAATAATCACCAGCAAAGTGATCACCTCTAAAATAAACACACTATAGTTGAGTAAAATATCTGCCCACATAGCTTAATCCTTACTTTCATTCCAATTTTTCAAAGCGGTTTATGATACTTGATTTTTTGCTTTTGTTCATTAGGTGAGGTTATTTCGTTGTAGATTTGTTTTGAAGGGAGGATTAAGGTTTGATTGATAAAGCGATATGAGTTTTCTTTATCATATTCTTAACTAGGTTTAGATTTTAGGTTTCACCCTAAAGGATGAAACCTAAATCTAATTAAAAATATAATAAAAAAACAAACAAATACCCTTACCGCCTCGCTAATTTAGCAATCTCAATAATTGTTTCGGTAGCTTTCTGCATCTCTTCTAAACTAGCTAATTCATGTTTACTATGAAAGTTATAGCCACCTGTAAATAAGTTTGGACAAGCAATACCATTTGCCGATAACCACGCTCCATCTGTACCACCTCGAATAATTTTACGCTTTGGTATAATACCGCAATTTGTCATTGCTTGTTCTGCAATTTGCACGCTTTGTGGAACTCTTTCTACCGCACTACGCATATTGCGATAACTATCTTCAATCGAAATGCTAATACGGTCTGTTAATTGACGAATTTGAGCAAATTCTTTGGCTTTTTGTAACAACAAGGCTTTACGTTGTGCAAATCCCTCTTCGCTAAAATCACGAATAAGATATTTCATCTCGCAATTTTCAATATCACCATAAATACTATCTAAATGGAAAAAACCTTGCCGTCCTTCTGTTTTTTCTGGCACTTCATCAGGTGGTAACAGTTGTTGAAAATCACAAGCTAATGCTAAGGCGTTAATTAATTTATCTTTTGCTTGTCCTAAATGAATTGATTCGCCTTTGATAGTAATGGTAGCAGTAGCAGCATTAAAATTTTCATATTCAATTTCACCTAGTCCACCACCATCAATAGTATAAGCCCAATCACAGGTAAATTGCTGTAATGGAAAATATTGCATTCCTGCACCGATCTCTTCATCAGGCGTAAACGCAACACGGATGTTCACACGAGGCAAGCGATAACTGACAATTATCGCCAGTGCAGTCATAATTTCAGCAATGCCCGCCTTGTTATCCGCACCTAGTAATGTTGTACCATCTGTCACAATTAAACTATGCCCAACTAATTTTTGTAAAAATGGTGACGTGACAGGACTTAAAAACTCCTCACCTACTCCTAAAGCAATATCCCCACCACGATAAGGGCTAATCACTTCGGGTTTCACATCTTTACCTTTTACACCTGGATAGGTGTCTAGGTGTGCAATAAAACCAATTGTTGTGCGATTATTGGGAATGTTGGAAGGTAGAAGTGCTGTCACAACGCCATGGGCATTCATCTCTACTTGCGCTAATCCTAGCCCTTTTAATTCATCTTTTAAGTAGTCAGCTAACAGCCATTGTCCTCGACTGCTTGGTGAATGTTTTACGCCCTCTTTTGATTGAGTATCGAAACTGACATAATTTAAAAAGCGATCTAATAAGCCATTACGCAAGATTTCTTCTGAGTACATCCTATTTCCCATTATTTTGCTAAAAAGTTCATATTAAAATTAGGTATAAAATGCTATCATATCCGCCGTTTAATAATATGATATAAATCAACACCTTTCGTGAAATTTGATCGTTAAAATTTCGTTAATAGCGAGATATTTTTTTAAATAATGAAAAAATTTTGAATCTAGGCTTTCAATTAGGGGGAGATCACTATATCATTGCGCATTTCTTGTAGATGTAATTCTCGTGGGTATATCAATCTATTGACTTAGGAGGAAAAACAAAGCTAGTGGAAAATCCAGTACAACAAAAGCCAATTATTGAGTTGCAATCTGTAACTAAATCTTATGACGGCAAAACGATCATTAAAGATATTAATTTAACCATCAATAATGGTGAATTCTTAACTATTTTGGGGCCTTCTGGCTGTGGTAAAACCACTATTTTACGCTTAATTGCAGGTTTTGAAGAAGTTAATGCTGGACGCATTATTCTAGATGGACAAGATATTACTTCTATTCCAGCCGAACAACGCAATATTAACACCGTTTTCCAAAGCTATGCGCTATTTCCACATATGACCATTTTTGAAAATGTGGCATTTGGTTTGCGTATGCAAAAAGTACCAAATGAGGAAATTAAACCTCGTGTGCTTGAAGCGTTAAGAATGGTGCAACTAGAAGAGTATGCTGATCGTAAACCAGCTCAACTTTCAGGTGGGCAACAACAACGTGTTGCGATTGCACGTGCTGTGGTTAATAAACCAAAAGTTCTCTTACTGGACGAATCCCTTTCTGCATTAGATTACAAACTTCGTCAACAAATGCAGAATGAATTAAAGGCTTTACAACGTCAACTCGGCATTACCTTTATTTTTGTAACACACGATCAAGAAGAAGCATTAACGATGTCTGATCGCATTATTGTGTTACGTCAAGGTAAAATCGAACAAGACGGTACACCACGTGAAATTTACGAAGATCCGAAGAGTCTGTTCGTGGCGAAATTTATTGGTGAAATCAATATTTTCGACGCAACTGTTCTACAACGTATTGATGAAAAACGGGTACAAGCCAATGTCGAAGGGCGTATCTGTGACATCTATGTAACACGTCCTGTTAGCGAAGGACAAAAATTAAAAGTATTACTTCGTCCTGAAGATATCCGTATTGAAGAAGTACATGATAAAGAAACACACGAAGGTTTAATTGGTTATGTTTGTGAACGTAACTATAAAGGTATGACGTTAGAGTCAACGGTACAATTAGAGTGTGGTAAACGGGTACTTGTAAGCGAATTTTTCAATGAAGATGATCCAGATGTTGATCACTCTTTAAATCAAAAAGTCGCAATAACTTGGGTTGAAAGCTGGGAAGTGGTACTTGACGATGATGAAGATAACAACGCGTAAATTCCAAAACTTTACTGTCGCCATCATCTTTGCATGGCTAATCTTTTTTGTATTAGTACCAAATGTTTTGGTATTGATTACAAGTTTTTTAACTCGTGACAGCAGTAATTTAGTGGAATTTACTTTTTCACTAGATAGTTATAAACGTTTAATTGAACCGTTATATGCACAAGTATTGTGGAACTCTCTCTATATGTCAGGGATTGCCACCATTATTTGTTTAATTATCGGTTATCCATTTGCGTTTATGATTGCCAAAATGCGTCCTGCGTTTCGTCCAATTATGTTGTTTTTGGTCATTTTGCCATTCTGGACAAACTCATTAATTCGTATTTATGGTATGAAGATTTTCTTGGGCGTAAAAGGTGTATTAAACAATACGTTGTTATGGCTAGGTATTATTAATGAACCAATTCGAATCTTAAATACCGAAGTGGCGGTTATCATCGGATTAGTTTATATCCTATTACCATTTATGATTCTTCCGCTTTATTCTTCTATTGAAAAGTTAGACCAACGTTTATTAGAAGCAGCAAAAGATCTTGGTGCCAATGCGTTCCAACGTTTTGTGAAAATTATTATTCCATTAACGATGCCAGGTATTATTGCTGGCTGCTTATTAGTGCTTTTACCTGCAATGGGTATGTTCTATGTGGCAGATTTACTGGGTGGCGCAAAAGTGCTATTAGTCGGTAACGTCATTAAGAGTGAATTCTTAATTGCTCGTAACTGGCCATTTGGTTCGTCTATCAGTATTGCATTAACCATTTTAATGGCTCTTTTATTATTCATTTACTACCGTGCAGGTAAATTGTTTAACAAGAAATCGGAGTTGGAATAATGCGCAAGACACTACGAAATCTCTTTTTATTTTTGGTTTATGCCTATTTGTATATTCCGATTGTTATTTTGGTGATTAACTCCTTTAACTTAGACCGTTATGGGTTATCTTGGAAAGGATTTAGTCTTAACTGGTATGAGCGTTTAGCGAATAACAATACGTTATTACAAGCAGCATTTCATTCTGTCACTATTGCTTTTTTTGCGGCAACTGTTGCTACATTAATTGGTTTATTAACGGCGATTGCCCTATATCGCTACCAATTTAAAGGCAAGAAATTTGTTGGTGGAATGCTATTTATTGTGATGATGTCGCCTGATATCGTAATGGCGGTTTCGCTCTTAGCATTATTTATGTTAGTTGGTATTTCATTAGGCTTTTGGTCATTGCTTTTTGCCCACGTTACTTTCTGTTTGCCTTATGTGGTCGTTGCAGTGTTCTCACGCTTAAAAGGCTTTGATGTAAAAATGTTGGAAGCTGCTCGTGATCTTGGAGCGAGCGAAACCACTATTTTGCGTAAAATTATTGTGCCATTAGCATTACCAGCCATTATTTCAAGTTGGTTATTAAGTTTCACCATTTCATTAGATGATGTGGTCGTTTCCTCATTCGTTACAGGAGTAAGTTATGAAGTGTTACCACTTAAAATCTTCTCGCTTGTAAAAACTGGGGTAACACCAGAAGTTAATGCGTTGGCGACCATTATGATTATCTTCTCGTTAATTTTAGTGATCTTAAGCCAACTTATTGCTAGAAAAGATAAAGCCTAATCCATCATCCTTTATTTATTATCTATATAAAGAAAAACACCTATTATCTTCTCGGATAATAGGTGTTTCTTATTTTACTCTCTCCATATTTAGACACTTTGTCTATTTTTGTCCTTTTATGTCATTCCAAACAAATTTGCATATTTTGACTATTAGCCATATTACTGGAATGATTAACCATCCAAACCAAGCGAGTATCTCCATAAGATGTGTGATGTATAACAAATACATAATAAGAGCAAAGAAACCCAATATAACAAAAGTCATAATCCAGCTTAGCAAAAACTCTTTAATTTTTTTTGACATAAAACAAATTCCCCTTGGTGTGTGATCTGTCGCAGTATAGCAAGCAAGTCAATAATTAAGCAATAACTGAAAATGACAATACTTTTAATATTATTGATAATTGTTTTAAGCAGACAAGTTCCAACATTTTGTCTATTCATTAAAATAATTTACTTTACCGTTAAATCTATTGCCACGGCTTGCAATATACTTTTTTCTACCAGTAAATCACTTTTCGTCAGTGGATTTCTGTCTAAATAACCTGTTTCGAATTCTAGTTCCCATTTATTCAGGTTCGCATTAATATGCAGTGCAAATTTCTCTACAATTTCTGTTGCTCGTCTTGATTTATTAATAATAATCGCTAAACGCAACATAATGATAAGAGCCAAAATATCTTGGCTGTGATAGCGGCGTCGTTTGGATAAATCTAGCTGTTTTAATGATTTCATCTGAAAACGAATTAAAGTGACTAACAGTTGCTTTTGTACTGGATCGAATCCAGGTAGTTCACTATTTTGCAAAATATACGCTGCGTGTTTATGTGCTCCACTATGATTAACGACAATACCTGTTTCATGTAGAAGTGCAGCCGCTAATAGAATACTTTGTAGTTCTTCTACTTGTTCATTATTCTGCCAACGTTGATAACGCTTTGCGAATAAAATTGCCGTGTCAGCAACTCGCAATGCTTGTTCTTTATCAATCCAATAATGCTCAATTAGGCTATCCACGGTTCTTTCACGAATATTATCGACTTGAAACGCTTCTTCAAAACCGTACAATACACCTTCTCGTAATGCACCATCAGAGTACCGCATTTTTTCAATTCGATAATTCTCAAATACCGCACTTAAAATAGCGACACCTGCAACAAATACATTAACTCGATCTTCACTTAATCCAGCAATTTTTAATTTCTCTATTGAGTCAAACTTTAGAATCAGATCAATCACTTGTTGTAATGCTTTTGCTGTGATAATGCCATCTTTATTAAAATTCTCACGAATGACTTGGCTAATAGCTTTAATCGTTCCCGATGAACCTAACACATCGTCCCAACCAAGATGACGATATTCCCAAGAGAGGTCTTCGATTCGACTTAATGCTGTTTTTTGTGCTAATTGGAATTGTTTTTCACTGATTTTTCCATCCGCAAAAAATGTTTTGGTAAAGCTAACACATCCCATATGGCGGCTTTCTGCTAATATCGGTGTAAATCCCTCACCAATAATCATTTCCGTAGAACCGCCCCCAATATCAACAACGAATTTTCGCCCATTTTCTGGTTGAGTATGTGCCACACCTTGATAAATCAATTTTGCCTCTTCTGCACCTGAAATAATTCGGATTGGAAAAGGAAAAACCTGTCGTGCTGCATTTAAAAACTCATCACTATTCTCTGCTCGGCGTAACGTATAAGTCGCAACAACTTTGACTTGTTCTGGTGAAAATCCTTGTAACCGTTCTGCAAACAATGCTAAACAATCTACACCTCGTTGGATTGCCTCTTGGCTTAAATTGTGTTTTTCATCTAGTCCATTACCAAGTTGTACTCTTTGCTTTAAGCGAGATAGCACTTGAATTGAGCCATTAACAACTCGCACAATAAGCATATGAAAACTATTTGAACCTAAATCAATAGCTGCAAATTCTTTAGTTCCTGAACGTGATAATGTACTCGACTCTTCCATTTTTACATCCTATTTTTCGTTGCTCCTTGCAGATAAATAATCATAAATTGCTAGTTGTGAACGACATTGTGGTTCATCATTACGCACATACTGATTCTTTTCTTCACTATCAATAATGCGTGCCTTAACATTATCTGCAAGTTGTATATTTAGAATATCAATCACACATTGTTTGATCTCTGGATCAAGCAATGGCGTACCAACCTCGATTCTACGATCAAGGTTACGTGTCATCCAATCTGCAGAAGAAATATAAACATCTGGATCGCCATTATTTTCAAAATAATATACCCTTGGATGTTCTAAAAAACGATCAACAATACTAATAATCTGAATATTGTCACTTAATCCTTTTACTCCTGCCTTCAGTGAACACATTCCTCTTACGATCATTTTTATTGTTACTCCTGCTTGACTCGCCTTATACAACAAATCAATCATCGTTTCATCAACCAGATTATTAACTTTTAAAATAATACCGCTCTTCTTCCCTTTCGTTGCATTTTTGATTTCTCGATTAATTAAAAAGTCTAATCTTTTGCGTACATTGACTGGTGATACTAAAAGATAAGAAAATTTTGTCGGTCCAAAAGGCATCTCAATAAAACGGAAAACACGTTTTACTTCTTCTGTGATCATTTCATTTTTTGTTAATAAAGCAAAATCAGTATAAATTTTTGCTGTTTTTTCGTGGAAATTTCCCGTTCCAATATGGGCATAATCAACAAGTTTGCCATTTTCATTACGCGTAATCAGGAACAATTTAGAATGAATCTTAAAACCTGGTGAAGAGAAAATGACTTTTATGTTGCTTTCCGTTAATCGTTTTGCCCAATGGATATTCGCTTCTTCATCAAATCTTGCTTGTAATTCAATAATCACCGTCACTTGTTTACCATTATTCGCTGCATTTAATAATGCTTCAATAATCAACGAATTTTTTGCCACGCGATATAAATTAATTTTTATTGCCGTAACATTAGGATCAAATGAGGCTTGGCGTAATGTTTCACAAATAATATCGAAGCTATGGTATGGATAATACAACAGAATATCTTTCTTACTAATTGCATTAAAAATAATCCGTTCTTTTTTCAGTTGCGGATGTTTAATCACAGGTAACGGAGAATTAACTAAAGTTTTATGCCCTAAATCAGGGAATTGTAGTAGGTGATTAAAACTCAAATAACGTCCACCCGCTTCTACTAAGTCCAGATTAGTAATATGCAAGCGTTTTTTTAGCATTTTCAGTAAATTTTTCGGCATCGCTTTTTCATATAAAAATCTGACTGGTTGTGCAGTTAGCCGCTGTTTCAAACTTGAAGACATCTGTTCCAACAAACTATATTCAACCTCTGTCACCAAATCATATTCCGCATCTCGTGTCATCCGAATGGAATAGGCATTAATTTCATCATAATCAAAAACAGTTTCAGAAAAGATATCTGGTAGGCAAAAGCGTAATACATTATCTAATAACACAATACTTTGATGTCTTTTATACTTTTCTTTCGGTAATACAATAAAACGAGGCAATACATCGGAAGGAATAGGTAAGATGGCTAACCGCTGTGTTTTTTTATGCTTTTTTAACTCAATAATCAAATTGGAGTTGTGAGCACTTAATGATTGTAATAAATCAATCTCTTCATTCAGAATAATAGGGAAAATATGTGGTTTAATTTCTTGCTTAAAATATTTTTTAAGCCAATCCTGATGAAAAGGAGAAAGTTGTGTTTCATTCAATACGAAAATTTTATGTTTTGCTAAACGAAGCATTAAACGATTATAAATTTCATAAAACTGATTATTTAACGCTTCTGTTCGTTGTTGGATAAGCTCTAACTGAATGCGTATCTGCTTGGCTAAGGAAGAGTCTTTTTCCTTACTAATTAATAGCTTATGTTTTAAATTTGATACTCGGACTTGATAAAACTCATCTAAGTTAGTTGCAAAAATACCTAAAAAGCGAATCCGTTCCAATAATGGGTTACTTTCATCATACGCCTCTTGTAAAACCCTTTCATTAAAGGCAAGCCAACTTAATTCTTTTAAAGTATAACTATCTTGTTTTTGTTCTGATGACACTAGCACACGTATTCTCCTTATCTATTTCCATTTTTGTTGTTAGCTAATCACGATCATTGACAAATAATAACTTGCGATCTTAATCGAAGAATGTGGCAATTAAATGACAATTAGGTGTGTTTTATTTTAATACAAATTTAATGATAAATTTATTTAATAAATTCATTTTACAGCGGATTAATGGTTGCCTTATTGGTTAACAGTTTATACAATGGCCTCTCTTGTCTGATGTGTTTTCTTAACACGTTTCTTATCAACAAGTACCCCAAAAAATCATTTTGATTTTTATATCCGCTTGGCTTTGGTCGAGCTATGGCTTTAATTAACTATAACGGAGAATTTTGTGAAAAAAATCACTACTTTATTAGGTATTAGTACGCTTGCTCTTGGTATTCATGCGGCTGCTCACGCAGAAGGTGACACCGTTTATCTTTATACTTGGACAGAATATGTACCTGACGGTTTATTGGATGATTTCACCAAAGAAACTGGCATTAAAGTAAACGTGTCTAGTCTTGAATCTAATGAGACTATGTATGCTAAATTGAAAACTTTAGGAGATAGTGCGACTTACGATGTAATTGCACCATCTAACTACTTCGTATCTAAAATGGCAAAAGAAGGAATGCTAATGCCTTTAGATCATAGTAAATTGCCTGTGATTAAAGATCTCGACCCAAATATGTTGAACAAGCCTTATGATCCAGGTAATAAATATTCTCTTCCACAACTTTTAGGTGCACCTGAAATTGTTTTCAATACTGACACTTATAAAGCAAATCAATTTAATTCTTGGGCTGATCTTTGGAAACCTGAGTTTAAAGGAAAAGTACAATTATTAGATGATGCGCGTGAAGTATTTAATATTGCACTATTAAAACTTGGCGAAGATCCAAATACTAAAGATCCTGCAATCATCAAAAAAGCATACGAAGAATTACTAAAATTACGTCCAAACGTATTGGCATTCACTTCTGATAACCCAGCAAATTCTTTTATTTCTGGTGAGGTTGAATTAGGTCAATTATGGAATGGTTCTGTTCGTATTGCGAAAAAAGAAGGTGCGCCAGTTAATGCAGTATATCCAAAAGAAGGACCTGTATTATGGGTAGATACATTGGCAATTCCAAAAACATCTAAAAACCCAGAAGCTGCTCACAAATTAATTAACTATTTATTAAGTGAAAAAGTAGCTGCTCGTTTGGCAACTGAAATTGGCTATCCAACAACCAACTTAAAAGCAAAAGCAATGTTGCCAAAAGAGATTACTGAAGATCCAAGCATTTATCCGCCAGCGGATGTGCTTAAAAACAGTTACTGGCAAGACGATGTTGGTGATGCAATTCAATACTACGAAAACTATTACCAACAATTAAAAGCTGCTGAATAATTTTATTTATTCACTTATCGTTAAATTTGATACACCCTCTTTTTAGAGGGTGTATTCTTTGTAAGCTAATTAATTTTTCACTGAAGTTATCAACTATAAAAATAAAAATGAAAAAACAAAATACGACTTTTTTAATTCTCGGCATCATTATGATTGGTGTTGTTTTGCGTGTACCTTTTACTGCGATCCCACCTATTCTCCAAGAAATCGCCAATGAGTTTGCTATTCCAATAAGTTCATTGGGTATCTTGACTACATTACCATTATTAATGTTTGCCCTTGTTTCGCCTTTTGCCGCACGCTTAGGACAATTATTCGGGATTGAAAAATTATTCGCTATCGTTTTAGTCTTAATGATCATTGGATCAACAATGCGTATTTTTTCGCTACCTTTTCTATTTGCAGGTACTTTAATTATCGGTATAGGTATTGCAGTATTAAATGTCTTACTCCCAAGTGCCATTATGGCCAACTATCCAAGTCGGATAGGGAAATTAACCTCTTTATATTCTTTAGCAATGACCTTTGCGACCATAATCGGTTCATCGCTTGCAATTCCTATTACGGAAATGAGTAATTGGCAAACAATGATCTTGGTATTATCAGCAATTCTTCTGATTGCACTATTGATTTGGTTACCGAATGTTAAACATAACCACTATTTAGAAAAACATCGAAATCAATCAACACAAACTTCATTGTTCAAAAATAAATATACTTGGTGTTTAGTGATCTTTGGTGGGATTCAATCACTCTATTTCTATACAACATTGGCATGGCTACCAACAATGGGACAGCAAGCAGGTTTATCCGCTAGTACCACAGGATATCTGTTAGGAATTTATATGTTAGTTACTATTCCATTAATGATGTTCCTACCTTCTGCGTTTATTCGTTGGTCTAAAGAAAAACGTCAATTAGTGATTGCTGGTTTTATGGGAATTTCATTTATCGGAATTGCAATGATGCTACTTGACTACAACAGTTTTAGCTATTGGCTGTTGGTTAATATTTTTACTGGATTAGCTGGTGGAGCTTTATTCCCTTATCTATTAACGATGTTATCTGTGAAAACAACCTCACCAACAAACGCAGCAAGATTATCTGGTATTGTTCAATCTGGTGGCTATTTATTGGCTGCTTGTGGTCCGATCTTATTTGGTTATGGTTATGGTTTCTGGCATAGTTGGACTCCACAAACTTGGATATTATTAGCCCTCGTGGTTATTATGGCAATTGCTGCTTGGTTTGTAGAAAAAACCGATAAAATTATTTAAAGGAATATAACGAAAGTCGGCATTATGCCGATTTTCTTGTTACAAAGGCACGAAAATTAAAACAATGGTTAGTGTTGATATTGCTACAATTTTACAATATACGATTCCAGCTTTAATCTGGATCTGTATGGTTTCTATTACCCTACGTTTATTAACGAAACAGCAAGCCATTTCAGTGACACTCTCGTGGTTAATGATTGTTTATGTTGTTCCCGTCATCGGGATTATCGCTTACTTTATTTTCGGTGAAATTAAGTTAGGTTCTCGACGTGCAAAACTGTTCCATCAATTACGCCCTAAATATATTGCTTGGTTTGAACAGTACCAACAAAACAAAGATATTGTCGAAAGTAACGAAACACTACGCTATAAACCTATTTTCGATTTATGCCAACAACGTCAAAAAATTCCTTGTATTCTCGGTAACGATTTACACATTTTAACGACACCAGAAAGTATTATTCAAAGCATTATTCAAGATATTGAAACAGCGAAATTCTCTATCAATATGACTTTCTATATTTGGCAAAGTGGTGGATTAATTGAACGAGTCGAACAAGCGCTACTTGCTGCTCAACAACGTGGAGTCCAAATCCATATCTTGCTTGATTCTGTTGGCAGCCGAGAATTCTTACAAAGTAAACTATGCCAACAGCTTCGTCATCAAGGTATCGAATTTTTAGAAGCATTACACGCTAATCCATTTCGGATGTTTTTGGAACGAATCGATCTTCGTCAACACAGAAAAATAGTGGTGATCGATAATCAAATTTCTTATACCGGTAGTATGAATATGGCTGATCCGAGCCAATTCAAACAAAATGCGAATGTTGGTCAATGGGTAGATATTATGGTGAGAATGGATGGGCCTGTTTCTTCTATTCTTAACCATTTACATGCTTGGGACTGGGAAATCGAAACTGAACAACAACAATCGTTGGCATTTGCCCTTTGTCCTCTTTTACCGATTGAAAATGATAACTCTCATGCAGTACAAATTTTAGCAACAGGACCAGGTTTTCCAGATGATCTAATGTCACAAACCTTACTGACAGCTATTTTCTCTGCCCGTAAATCGATCACTATTACTTCACCTTATTTCGTTCCTAGTCAGAGTATTGAAGATGCGTTAAAAATTGCCGCACAACGTGGTGTCGAAGTCAATCTTATTTTACCGCAAAAGAATGATTCAACTATGGTGCAATGGGCAAGTCGTGCCTTATTTGATAATTTGTTGGCTGCGGGTGTCAAAATTCATCTTTTTACTGGTGGATTACTACATACCAAAAGCATTCTGATCGACCAACGTTTAGCACTTGTTGGCAGCGTTAATATGGATATACGCAGTTTTATGCTCAATTTTGAAGTGATGATTATTGTTGAAGATAGGGATTTTGCTAAAGAAATTGCCACATTGCACACCAATTATTATCAACAAACGCTCCCTTTAGATTATCCAAAATGGCAACAGCGTCCATTATGGCAACGGATTATCGAGCGTTTATTCTTTTTCTTTAGTCCATTGCTTTAATTGAAAGGAAAATTTATGCAGTTACATTGTAAAAAATTTGATCAGCTCACTACACACGAACTCTTTCAAATTTACCAAGCAAGAACAGCAGTATTTGTCGTAGAACAACAATGCCCTTATCAAGAAGTAGATGAAATTGATCTTAGTGCTATGCATTTATGGCTAACAGATCAACAAAAATTAGTCGCTTATGCGAGAATCTATCTCGACCAAAATATTGTGCATTTTGGTCGAGTGTTAGTTATTACATCACATCGTGGTTATGGTATTGCCAGACAATTATTAGTTCATCTTCTTGACTTTATTCAGCACACTTTTCCTAATCAACCCATCACAATTCAAGCACAACATTATCTACAAGCCTTTTATGCGCAATTTGGCTTTGTCGCAACATCAGAAGTTTATCTTGAAGATAATATTCCACACATAGATATGTGTAAAACTAACTAAAAATCTTACTGACGATTAATAAAAGATCGAATAGCAAAGGTGCTATTAATGAGGTAATCACACCACATAGAACCAGTGCGATAGAACTATA
Source organism: Gallibacterium melopsittaci (assembly GCF_042433085.1). Lineage (NCBI taxonomy): Bacteria > Pseudomonadati > Pseudomonadota > Gammaproteobacteria > Pasteurellales > Pasteurellaceae > Gallibacterium > Gallibacterium melopsittaci. Next base: position 41,165 of record NZ_JBHLWA010000024.1, on the reverse strand, counting down.
TGTTCCTGCTTTCTTATCAATTTCCATACAAGCGGCTGTACCAAGTGCGTGTGAAGCTGTACCAATAGCTAACCCAGCAGCTTCACTATTTTTAATTCTTAGTAATTTCATAATGGTATAACCCAACACAGATCCTATTAATCCAGCAATAATGACTAACACAACCGTTACGGTTGGCACACCGCCAATTGTTCCAGATACAGCCATCGCCAAAGGTGTAGTAATTGATTTAGCAAAAATAGTTGCCATAATTTGCTGATTAGCGCCAAACAAGTAGGCAATAAAGGAACCACTTAACATCGCAAATGCAGAGGAGATCGTAGTAATAAACAGAATACTACGCCAATATTGTTTAATCTGTTTTAGCTGCTCATATAATGGTAATGCTAATGCAACAATTGATGGTCCTAATAACGAACTTAATGGTTTATTCCCCTCAATATAATCGTGATAAGGAATGTGGAAAATCAATAAAATAGCAATTAATAAACAAACTGTAATCACAAACGAGTTAAAAACGAGTGATTTAATTCTTTTATTAATTGCTACCGCAAGAAAAAAGGCAATAATCGTCATCAAACAATACAAATAAATCATTTTGCACCTCTTAAACTACGCTTTTTGACTCTTTTACGTAATTTGCTAAATGAATTATAGGAAAAGAAGTAATCTGCTAACAACGCAGTAAATACAAGCACCAAGCAAGTACTAATAATAGTCGGAATCAACAGTGAAACCGCTTGTTTAGTCAACAAATCAAAATAATCAATAATACCTACGCTAAGTGGTATAAATAAAACTGACATATAACGGATTAACAATGCACCGCTAGGCATCACCCACTCTTCTTTGATCAGCTTGAATACTAAACAAACAAATAACAGTAACAAGCCCCAAATACTTGCTGGAATACCAATTGGGAAAATATAATTAATTCCCTCACCGAGATACAACATTGCATATAAAATGGCGAGTGAACGAACGAAAGCTACAATTTTATAAAACATCATCAACAGAAATATGTAATAATATTGAACCTATTCTACTCTCATTTTGTGATCAATGTCACTTTTTTAAAATTAATTTAGTTACCTATGAAAAAGATTTTTATTGCTTGTTTATTTACTTTCATTACATTAAATAGCTTTGCTGAACGTACTATTTCTTGTCGTGTTGTCAGTGTTAGTGATGGTGATACCTTCACTTGTTTATTGCAAAATAATAAACAAATTAGAGTTCGTTTAGCTCAAGTCGATGCACCTGAAAAAAAGCAACCTTATGGTGATCGTTCTCGTCAACTACTCTCCCAATTAATCTTTAAAAAAAATGTTAATATTCAATCTAGTGAACACGATCAATATGGTCGAGTTGTTGGGCAAGTCTTTGATACTGCTGGTAAAAATATTAACTTAACTATGGTACAACAAGGGTTAGCTTGGGCATATCGTGAATATATGCACGATAATCAATATCTACAGGCTGAAAATGATGCTCGTCAACAACGTCGTGGTTTATGGCAGGATAGTGATCCAATTTATCCGAGTAATTGGCGTAAACATGCCAAAAATCCATCTGCACCTCTTGCCCAAAATCCAAAGCCATTATTAGCCTTGCCAAAGCCTGGAACAACATCTATCAGTACAAATAGTACAAGTTGCAGTACTAAACGTTCATGTAAAAGTTTTGCTTCTTGCGAAGAGGCAACCCGTTTTTTCAAGCAATGTTCTGCCGATTATTTAGATGGTAATCATGACGGCATTCCTTGTAATTCACTATGCCGATAACCCCGTTTATGTCACATTTTGATATTACTCAATTTCGTGCAGAATTCCCTTTTTTACAGCAGTATCCTACTGCTGTTTATCTGGATTCTGCAGCCACAACATTACGTCCACAAGTGCTAATTGATGCTACTACACAGTTTTATTGTTCTGCTGGTTCAGTACATCGCAGCCAATATGATTGGCAGCAAACACAATTATTTGAGCAAGCTCGTCAACAAGTTGCACAATTTATTCAAGCAGAAGATGAAAGTTGTATTATTTGGACATCAGGTACAACTCATAGTATTAACAGTATTGCCTATGGATTAACCCATCTGTTACATGCTGGTGATCACATTATTCTCTCTGAAGCAGAACATCATGCAAATTTTGTTATATGGCAACAACTTGCCTTACAACACCATCTAAAATTGATTGTTTTGCCATTACAAACAGATTACCAAATTGATTTAGCTGCCTTAACAGCAGCTCTATCAAGTAAAACAAAAATTGTTGCTTTAAACTTTGTTTCCAATGTAACAGGTTATCGCCAACCGATAGAACAATGTTCTACTTTAATCCGCCAATTAGCACCTCAAGCATTAATTGTTGTCGATGCTGCACAAGCCGTATTGCACCAAGCCATCTCATTGCAGCAACTTGATGTGGATTTTTTAGCATTTTCTGCACATAAATTATTAGGACCGACTGGATTGGGCGTATTAGCGGGGAAAAAATCTGCTTTACAACAACTCTCACCACTGTTTTTTGGTGGCAAGATGGTTCAACAGGTAACTCATCAACACGCTTCTTTTCAACAATTGCCTTATCGTTTAGAAGCTGGTACACCGAATATTGCGGCGGTTATTGGTTTTGGTGCAGTCTTACACTGGTTACAACAGTATGATTTCCATCAACTAATGCAACATACTCAACAGTTAGCTCAACAATTCCGCCAGAGGTTATCTCAATACAGAAGTTGTAAATTATTTAGTTCTCCTGACAGCCATATAATTAGTTTTATATTTGCTGATATTGATAATAGTGATTTAGCAACACTGTTAAGTGAACAACAGATCGCTTTACGCACTGGACAGCATTGTGCCCAACCTTATCTCCAATTTTTACAACAACGTGGTACCTTACGCTTATCATTAGCACCTTATAATAATCAACAGGATCTCAATTTATTTTTTAAAGCATTGGATAATGCACTAGCTTTGTTGGAGGATTAAATGACTTTCGCAGAGATTGAAGCACTTTTTGCTCAATGTCAGAGTTGGGAACAACGTTATCGCCAACTGATTTTACTTGCAAAACAATTACCTAAACCAGAAGATCAAGTTCTAACGCAATTACCTTTAATTGAAGGATGTGAGAGCCAATTATGGTTTAAATTATTTCGTCAAGAACAACAATGGCATTGCATTGCGTATAGTAATGCTCGAATTTTAAATGGCATTCTTTTTATTCTACAAACAGCTATTAATGAAGCCAGTTCTGAAAAATTGAAAAATTTTAATATTACAGCGTTATTACAACAGTTAAAAATTGACCAGCGATTAAGTAAAACACGATTAAACGGACTAAAGAATATTGAAAAAATTATTAGCAATACTGTTACTGAATTGTTATAGTTATTCACGCAAAGTTTAAATCAAAATTTGCAATTATTTTTTATTTAGAATAGCACATTGCTATTCTTTTTTATGGAAAAAGGAGTGATGATGAATACAAAATCTTTAATCAAAACTGCACTATTCAGTAGCCTACTTGCTTTTAGTTCAATGAGTTTCGCTGATAGTGTTGCACAAGAAATGCAGCATTTTAAAGAGAATATTGGCCCTGTCTTAAAAGCGGAAAATGCAGAAGCGATGCAAAAAAATCTAAGCGAATTAAAAGCAGCTGCGCAACGCTCTTTAGAACTTGTTCCAGGTAGTTTAGCGAAAAAAGGCAAAGATAGTGCGGAATTTAAAGATTATCAACAAGGTATGCAGCAATTTATCGCTGTAATTGATGAATCTTCTGCCCTTGCTGCAAAAGGCGAACTTGAGCAAGCAAAAGAAAAAGCGAAAGATCTTCTTTCTATTCGTAACGAATATCACAAAAAATATAAATAATTTATCTTAAGAAAAAAAGGCTAAGTATCAACTACTTAGCCTTAATTTTGATTCATCAATAATGTAAGATTATAAAATAAAGCGACTCAAATCTTCATTTTCTACTACATCGCCTAATGCAGCTTTCACATACTCCTGATCAATCACGACTTTTTCACCGCTCATATCAGAGGCTTCAAATGAGATCTTATCCATTAGACGTTCTAAAACAGTATGTAAACGTCTTGCACCAATATTTTCAGTTTTCTCATTCACACGAAATGCAGCTTCAGCAATCGTTGCAATCGCATCATCAGTAAATTCTACTGTAACACCCTCTGTTTGCATTAACGCTTTATATTGTTCAGTTAACGAGGCATTTGGTTCAGTTAAGATACGCTCAAAATCTTTCGCACTTAATGCACCTAATTCTACACGAATCGGTAAACGACCTTGTAACTCTGGGATTAAATCAGATGGACGAGCGACTTGGAATGCACCTGAAGCAATAAATAGAATATGATCTGTCTTCACCATACCATGTTTAGTATTAATGGTTGAACCCTCTACTAATGGCAATAAATCACGCTGCACGCCTTCACGAGAAACATCTGGTCCACTTGTTTCACCTCGCTTACAGATTTTATCAATCTCATCGATAAACACGATTCCGTGTTGTTCTACCGCTTCGATCGCTTTTTGTTTTAACTCTTCTGGATTAATTAATTTTGCCGCTTCATCTTCAATTAACACTTTTAACGCATCTTTAATTTTCATTTTGCGTTTTTTCGTTTGACCACTCGATAAATTTTGGAACATTGATTGTAATTGGCTGGTCATCTCTTCCATTCCTGGAGGTGCCATAATTTCCACCCCAACGGAACTCCCTGCTGCTACATCAATTTCAATTTCTTTATCATCTAACTGACCTTCACGTAGTTTTTTACGGAAAATTTGTCGAGTATGACCATTTGAATCTGTATTTTCAGTATTCCCCCATTGATCTTTTGCTGGTGGTAATAACACATCTAAAATACGTTCTTCTGCGGCTTCTTCTGCACGATAACGGTTCTTATTGATTTCGGTTTGGCGTACCAGTTTCATCGCCACATCAGCGAGATCACGAATAATAGAATCTACTTCTTTACCAACATAACCGACTTCAGTAAATTTAGTCGCTTCAACTTTAATAAATGGTGCATTCGCCAATTTTGCTAAACGGCGCGCAATTTCTGTTTTCCCTACCCCAGTTGGTCCAATCATTAAAATATTTTTTGGCGTAACTTCATGACGGAGAGGTTCTTGTAACTGCATACGACGCCAACGATTACGCAAAGCAATCGCCACTGCACGTTTCGCATCTGCTTGTCCAATAATATGTTTATCTAATTCAGAAACTATTTCACGAGGAGTCATTTCAGACATATGCTTTATCCTTTTCTTTTATGTATAGCCAACATCATTCAGGCTATATGGAATGAATTTACAATCTGTTGCGTTTATTATTTGAGATTATGGCAACTCTTCAATAGTAAAATTGGTATTCGTGAATACACAAATATCACCAGCAATTTTGAGTGATTTTTCAACAATTTCTCTGGCAGAAAGATCAGTATTGGCAACTAAAGCTCGTGCAGCTGCCATCGCATAATTTCCACCTGATCCAATTGCTAGAATTTGATCTGCTTCAGGTTGAACCACATCGCCCAATCCCGTAATAATTAATGATTCTTTCGCATCAGCAACAATTAACATTGCTTCTAATTTGCGTAATGCACGATCTGTTCGCCACTCTTTTGCTAATTCAACAGCACTCTTTAATAAATGGCCTTGATGCATTTCTAATTTACGTTCAAATAATTCAAATAGCGTAAAAGCATCAGCTGTACCACCTGCAAAACCTGCTAATACTTTATCTCCATATAAACGGCGTACTTTACGTGCATTACCTTTCATTACGGTATTGCCTAATGAAACTTGTCCATCTCCACCAACAACAACATGCCCATTACGGCGAACACTTACGATTGTAGTCATAATTTATTTCCTTCTTACTCTACAATTGACACAACGCTTCCCAATATGGGTGCATTCAAAAAGGTTTCAAGTAAAAAACAAATAAAAATATCGCCTGCAAATTGACAGGCGATATTTCCTAAACAACGATTTAAGCAAATTTAGCTCTTCTTGCTTTTACTGCTGCGGCTAAATCATAAAGGACTTTTTCGGTATCTTCCCAACCAATACATGCATCGGTAACACTTTGTCCATATGTTAATGCTTTTCCATCAATGATATCTTGGCGACCTTCAACTAAATTGCTTTCAACCATAACCCCAAAGATATGTTTTGAACCTTGACTAACTTGACGACAGACTTCATCACAAACATCTAATTGTTTCTTGAATTGTTTTGAACTATTTGCATGGCTAAAGTCAACCATTACATGAGGAATACGCCCACTCTTTTCAATATCTTTAACCGTTTTCAAAACATCTTCTTCTGAATAGTTAGGGCCTTTATCTCCACCACGTAAAATAATATGGCAATCAGGATTTCCTTTTGTCGCTACAATCGCTGAATGGCCAAATTTGGTCACAGATAAGAAATAGTGTGAGGCTTCGGCTGCACCAATCGCATCTAAAGCAATTTTTACACCGCCATTTGTCCCATTTTTAAAACCTACCGCACAAGAAAGCCCTGATGCTAGTTCACGATGCACTTGAGATTCCGTTGTTCTCGCACCAATCGCACCCCAACTCATAAAGTCAGCAATATATTGTGGCGTAATCATATCTAAAAATTCACCTGCAGATGGCACGCCCAAATCATTAATATCTGATAACAATTTGCGAGCCATTCGTAAACCATCATTTAGTGCATAGCTATGATCTAGATGAGGATCATTAATTAATCCTTTCCAACCAACCGTAGTACGTGGTTTCTCAAAATAAACCCGCATCACAATTTCTAACTCATCTTTCAATGCTTCTCGTAATACTTTTAATCGTTTTGCATAATCAATCGCCGCTTCTGGATCATGAATAGAACAAGGTCCAATCACCACTAAAAGACGATCATCTTCTTGATGCAAAATATTATGGACTGCTTGACGGGTTTGTTTTACAGTTTTAGCTGCAGTTTTACTTGCAGGATATTTTTCTAATAAGGCGATTGGAGGTAATAGTTGTTCTACTTTTGCAATACGAACATCATCATTCTCAATTCGAATATCTTTTTTAATTACTGCCATTGATTCACTCTCTTTGTATTTATGTACTACTAAACTAGTTCAAATGTTAGCATATAAAATTTTAATTTCAACTAGCATCTATCGATATTTTCACCTATAACACAGATAACTACAAACGTTAATATATTAGTGATTATTCAAAACTTTTGCTGGTTGCAAGCGAGCTGCACGAATTGCTGGATACAGTGAAGCTAACAAACTTAAAATCAATGTTGCCACAAAAACTAAACCAACATCGCTAAAATGTAACTCACTTGGCATAAAGTCAATAAAATAAACACCATCAGATAAAATCTTAGTATGAAAAATTTTTTCGATTAGATAAATAATATTTGTTAGGTTTAATGCCACTAAAATCCCTAATATAATTCCCCAGACACACCCTTTCATACCAGAAAAAAGTCCATACCATAAAAAAATATGACGAATAAAGCGGCTATCTGCACCTAATGTGCGTAAAATTGCAATATCGCCTTGTTTATCTTTCACCGCCATTACTAATGTAGAAATAATATTAAAGCAAGCAATCCCAATCACTAAAACCATCGCTAAATACATCACTGTTTTAATTAATGAAATATCACGATACATATAACCAAAACTGTCTATCCAAGTATTCGCAATCAAACCTTGCGGATAGGTTGATAACGCTGAATAGTCAAACTGATTAACCAAAAATGGCGATTTAATTGCTAGCTCAATACCGGTCGCTTGATTCGCTGTATAATTGAGGTATTGTTGTGCGACTGCTAATGGAATAAATGCATAGCTATGATCGAGTTGTCCATCTAAACGTAAAATACCTTTCACTTGTAATCGATGACGTTCTGGTTGTGCCACTTTACTTACATCGTGTTCCGCTTGATCGGACACCAATAACGATACCCAATCCCCCACATCAACCCCCAGATCTTTCGCAATTCCATAGCCAAGAATAATCCCCTCTTTTTGTTGTGAAAAGGTTTGCCAGCCCTGATTCAACACAAACTGCCCTACCGCACTAACCTGTTCCAACAACACAGGTTCAACCCCTTTTACTTGAATAACTTTAAGCTTAGATCCTGATTCCGCTAGGGTGGTAAAAGAGACATAGGGCGAAAAACCTTTCACTTCAGGATTATTGTGTAATGCTTGTTGTAATTGGTACCAATCTTCAATAGGCTGACGCTCATATCCTGTAATACTAATATGAGGTACAACTGCTAAAATTCGTTGGTTAAGTTCACGCTGAAAACCATTCATTGCACTTAAGCCAATAATTAACACCGCTACACCAAGTGCAATCCCTAACGTAGAAAACCACGCAATGAGCGATACCAATCGATTTTTTTGTTTACCTCTCTGATAACGCCAACTGATTAAAAATGGCGTATTCATACACTTGCCTCCGCAGTTAATACACCATCACGCATCTGATAACGTTTTTGTAGTTTTGCCGCTAAATTCAGGTCATGTGTTACCAATAGAAACGCAATCTGTTTCTCTGCATTTAATTGTTGAATTAATTCAAAAATATGTTCAGTGGTTTTTTGATCTAAATTGCCTGTTGGTTCATCGGCTAGCACAAGATCTGGGTTATTCACTAACGCTCTCGCAATCGCCACTCGTTGTCGTTCGCCACCTGATAAGGCTGATGGGCGATGTTGAATTCGGTGTGCTAATCCCACCGCTTGTAACATCTCGGTTGCTTGTGCATACGCATACTCTTTTTTCTCACCCGCAATTAACATTGGCATAGCGACATTTTCTAGTGCAGAAAAATCTGCCATTAAATGGTGAAATTGATAAACAAACCCTAAATGTCGATTGCGTAATTTAGCCACTTGCTTATCGGATAACTGTGATAATTGCTCACCATTCAACCAAACTTCTCCACTGGTTGGCTTATCTAAACCGCCTAAGAGATGTAATAAGGTACTTTTCCCTGAACCAGAGCTCCCTACAATCGCGGTTAAATCACCACGTTGTACCGCAAAAGAGATCGCATTTAACACCGAAGTCGCTTTATCACCCTCTTGATAAACTTTAGATAATTGTTCACAAGCCAATAAAGCAGATGAATGTAAATTAGACATAGAATTACTCATAACGCAACGCCTCCGCTGGCTCGATCTTCGCTGCTCGATAAGCAGGATAAAGCGTAGAAATAAAAGATAAAGTTAATGAAAATACAATAATAAAAATAATCTGTAACCAATCAATTTCACTTGGCAAAGCAAATCCTTGTGGATTTAGCCAGAGTAATAATAGCGTTAAATAATGGGTAGCGACAATGCCCAATGCTGCCCCAATCAATGTACTTAAGACACTAATCACCATACCTTGATAAATAAAAATACGCATAATTTGCTGACGAGCTAAACCTTGCGTCTGTAAAATTGCAATTTCGCCTTGCTTATCTAGGACCATTAAACTCAATGAAGTAACAATATTGGCAATCGCCACTAAAATGATCAGCCCAACCAGTAAAGACATCATATTTTTTTCCATTTTGACTGATTGGAAAAATTCCCCTTTCTGAGCTCGCCAATCACTGATTTTCCATTCCTCATTTGAAAAATACTTCGGTAATTCGGTAATTAAAAAAGGATCTTGTAAAAATAATCGTACTCCTTGTACTTGTTCTGATTTTAATCGCAATAAACGCCCTACATCTTGTAAATTAGCAAAAATCTGATCATCCATACTCCATTCTGGATAAATCGCACTAATGGTAAAGAGACGCTGTACAGGAATTCTACCCAATGGGGTATAAACACTATTTTCAGGAATGAGCAAACGAACTTTATCACCGACAGTTAATTGATTTTGTTGTGCTAAACGTTGCCCAATAATTAAATTGAATTGATTAGCTGGTAATAATTGATCTATTGGTTCGACTAAAGAGGCTAACAATGGATCATCTTGTTGTTGTCGCACGCCAATTAACTGTGCAGCACTTAAGCCGTTTGCACCTTGCAAAATCACTTGAGCTAGATTAATTGGTACAGCTTTATTCACAAAAGAGGGTAAATTTGGCAAGCCATTATCTTGTAACGAAAAAGGTTGAGCTTGTGGTGTAATTACGGCTTGTGGAATATGAGATAACACATTCTGCTTTTGATAACTTTCTAATCCGTTCATCACAGATAACACAATAATCAATGCCATTACTCCCAACATAATGCCAATACTAGCGAGGCGTGTAACAAGGCGACCGAAGCGATCGCCACTTTTAGAACGCCAATAACGTAATGCCACCATCAGTGGAACATTTACCGACATAATTTTCCTTATAATTTGCAATCAAATAACATAATAAATCCGTTCATACACCGTGAACGGATTTTCTATCATTATCTAATAATCAGTAACCAAATTATTTGCCTGTCGCCACAAACTCTTCAATATTTTGCGTAACTTTATTGACTAATGTGGTTACTGCCGAATCAGATGCCCAAGCAATATGTGGAGTGATTAATAAATTTGGTAAACGTTTTGCGGCTTCCATTAATACATTACCTTTTTCTGGCGGTTCTTGACGCATCACATCAATCGCTGCACCAGAAAGTTGTCCTGATGTTAACGCCTCTAATAACGCTTGTTCATCCACTAATGGGCCTCGTCCAGTATTAATTAAAATCGCACCTCGCTTACACAGTGCCAAAGTATCACGATTAATTAAATTTTGCGTTGTTTCTGTTAATGGGCAATGTAATGTCAAAATATCGGCTTGTGCTAAGACATCCTCAAATTTTGTGTAGCCTTCACGCACTGTGGCTGCACCACGATGTTCTGCATACAATACTTGCATTCCTAATAATTCTGCTAAACGCCCAATTTCACGCCCTAGATTGCCACGACCAAAGATCCCTAACACAGAACCTTTCACATCTTTAATTGGATAATCAAAATAACAGAATTGCAGATTTTCTACCCATCGATCAGTTAATTGATCTCGATACCATCCCATTAAACTATGACGTAACGCATAAATCATTCCTAATACATGTTCAGGTACAGTAACTGATGAATAACCCGTTACATTTTTTACTACAATACCGAGTTCTTTCGCTGCCACTAAATCAACATTATTTGTTCCTGTTGCAGTAATAGCGATTAATTTTAATTTTGGGAGCTGTGCCATGACTTCACGGCTAAAAATGACTTTACTGGTTACCGCAATTTCCGCATCTTGCATACGCTCAATGACCTGTGCAACTGAAGTGTGTTCATATTCAACCCATTCATGTGCAAACTTAGGACGAGGAATCGGAATGTGTTTTGGAATGGCAGTACTATCTAAAAAGACAATTTTCATTACAGTCTCCTTGTATCAATTTGGTAACAAAAACGCTTTCAAGATAACAATAAAACAGAGGGTTGCAAAGTAGAAATTATTAAATCAATTACTGCTGCCCAATTTCTATTCACTTCCCTCTATTGTGTGTATAAACACTAATTTGCAGTATCTAATTCGGCAAAACTTTTTACTAAATCATCTACCGCTTTCATTTGTGCAATAAATGGTTCTAATTTATCCAACGGTAATGCTGATGGGCCATCACACTTCGCTTTATCTGGATTTGGGTGTGCTTCTAGGAATAAACCCGCTAAACCAATGGCTAAACCAGATCTTGCCAATTCTGTCACCTGAGCACGGCGACCACCAGAGGCTGCACCAAATGGATCACGGCATTGTAATGAGTGGGTCACATCAAAAATGACAGGGCAACCTTTAGACACCTGTTTCATAATGCTAAACCCTAGCATATCCACCACTAAATTATCATAACCAAAGTTAGTCCCACGATCGCACAGAATCACCTTATCATTGCCACATTCATGAATTTTTTCTACGATGTTTCCCATTTGTCCTGGGCTTAGAAATTGTGGTTTCTTAACATTAATTACTGCACCAGTCCGTGCCATTGCTTCGACTAAATCAGTTTGCCTTGCCAAGAATGCTGGTAACTGAATAATATCGACTACATCCGCTACAGGTTGGCATTGATAAGTTTCATGCACATCCGTAATAATTTTTACCCCAAATGTTGTTTTTAATTCTTCAAAAATCTTTAGCCCTTCTTCCATGCCAGGCCCACGATAAGAATAAATTGAAGAACGGTTCGCTTTATCAAACGATGCCTTAAACACATAAGGGACGTTGAGTTTTTCTGTCACTTTGACATACTGCTCACAAACTTGCATCGCCATATCTCGACTTTCTAATACATTCATCCCGCCAAATAGGACAAATGGTTTATCATTTGCAATATCAATATTGCCTAACTTAATGGTTTTATTCTGCATAATTTTTCCTTTAATTTATTGGAATGAATAAGGAATCGCTTGTAAATCTTGAAGCTGTAATTTTACTAACGGTGTTATTGGATCTTCTGGACATTGCTCAACAAAATATTGCAAGTCAGGTACAGCTAAATGGAAACATTCCATATTGCCATACACCACACCACGATCACGAATTTCATACGGGTCTTCTGGATCATCAGATAAACGCTGCTCAATTAACGCTAATGCTTGCTCATTTTTTCCTTCACGAATTAACGCATTTTTCAACACTTGATAAACACGATCTTCTAACTCTACAACATCAGCACTACCTACATATTCCGTTGTTAATTGTGTTCCAAAACCTAAATAACCTTCTAACCACGTTTTTAATAAATCATGCGACACATACTTACCATCCCACGGATTAATAAATGCCACTTCATCATCAACATCTGCTCTTAATAATAGTTGTGTTGGAAAATTGACACCTGTAATCGGTAAATCATACTGTCCTGCTAAAAATAACACCATTGAACCTAATACTGCAGGTGTTCCTTCTTTTGATTTAAGTACATTTGATAACATCAAATTAGATGAATAGAAGTAGGTTTCTCGATCACAAAAAAAGCCCTTTTCTCCATAAAAAAACTGCAATAACAAATGAATCCGCATTTTCACATCAGTTTCACCATTAAAAAATAGTGTTAACTCTCTCGTTAAATGTCCCATGCGTCCATAAATACTGCTTTTTTTAAAGTTTGGATCAACGACTTCATTTAAACGTACAATTTGTTGAAAAAGATATTTTTTGCTTGCGACTCGTCGCTCATATTCTTTTAATGCAATTTCTTCTAATGCAATCTCTTCTGGCGTTTTTTTATTCATTCTTTTTATTATCCATTCCACTGTGCAAAGGTAACACGTTGATTACCACCATAGTCTTTAACAGTTTGCACATTTTGCCAATGATATTGTTGAAATAATGTTTGTACTATCTCGGCTTGCTGCCAACCATGTTCAATCAACAACCAACCTTGTTGTTGAATAAATTCTTTTGCTGTTTGAATAATATGCTCAATATCCGCTAAACCGTTATTTTCTGCCACTAATGCCGATAATGGCTCAAAACGAACATCGCCTTGTTGTAAATGAGGATCATCTTTTGCAATATAAGGTGGATTACTCACAATAAGATCAAACTTTTCATTCTTAGCTAAAGCAGAAAACCAATTACTTTGGATAAATTCGACTTGTGATAACTGATTTCTCACTGCATTTTGTTTTGCTAATTCCACCGCCTCCACAATTCTATCTACACCAAGTACTTGATATACCCTTTTTTGCTGTTGCAATTCATAGGCTAAAGCTAACGCTATTGCACCTGTTCCTGTACCTAAATCTAATATTGCTAACTTTTCTTCTGAAGCAAACTGCTTAGCAATCAACGCTAATGCGGTTTCAACTAAACACTCTGTATCTGGACGAGGAATGAGTGTCTTATCTGATACCGCTAAATCTAATGTCCAAAAGCCTTTTTCACCAACGATATAAGCAATAGGCTCTCCCTGTAAACGCCGTTGGACAAATTGATTTAATGTTTGTAATTGCTCAACAGATAATAATGTTTCCGCAAAAGCCATCAGTTGAGCCGATGACTTCTGTGTAACATATTGTAATAACATTTGTGCATCAATCTTGGCATCCGAGATTGCTTCAATCACACTAAGTTGTTGTGTCGTCTGCTGCAGCCAATTTTGATAACTTAAGGCAGAATTACTCATTTTCTGACAAAGCAGCCAGTTGTTCTGCTTGGTATTCCGTAATAATTGGTTGAATTAAATCATCAATTTTACCATTCATCACTTCATCTAAGCGATATAACGTTAAGTTAATACGATGATCTGTTACTCGGCCTTGTGGGTAGTTATAAGTACGGATTTTATCAGAACGATCGCCTGAACCTAATAAACTACGGCGGGTATCTGCTTGTTCAGCTGCTTTACGCTCTTCTTCTGCTTGTACTAAACGAGAAGCTAACACAGACATCGCTTTTGCTTTATTTTTATGTTGTGAACGTTCATCTTGGCACTCCACCACAATCCCTGTTGGAATATGGGTAATACGTACCGCAGAATCCGTGGTATTAACATGCTGTCCACCCGCACCAGATGAACGATAAGTATCAATCCGTAAATCAGCAGGATTAATTTCTGGTAAAGCAGATTCTGGTAATTCAGACATCACCGCAACCGTACAGGCAGAGGTATGGATACGCCCTTGTGATTCTGTTTTTGGTACACGTTGTACACGGTGTCCACCTGATTCAAATTTCAACTGCCCATAAACATTCTCACCACTGATTTTTACAATGATTTCTTTATAACCGCCTTGCTCGCTCTCATTCGCACTTAGCACTTCTGTCCGCCAGCGTTTGCTTTCTGCATAACGGCTATACATTCTAAATAAATCACCCGCAAAAATACCTGCCTCATCACCACCTGTCCCAGCACGAATTTCTAAATAGCAGTTATATTCATCATTAGGATCTTTAGGTAGCAATAAAATTTGTAATTGTTGTTCACTTTCCTCAATTCCCGCAGTACAAGTAGCGATTTCTTCTTCCGCCATCTCTTTCATACTCGGATCGTCAAGTAAAATTTTCGCCTCTTCTAAATCGTTATTTAACTGTTTCCAACGGGAAAAACATTTCACGACATCTTCTAATTGAGCATACTCTTTTGAATACGCACGAAACTTTTCTTGGTCATTGATTACTGAAGGATCGCCAAGCAATGCTTGCAATTCTTCATAACGTTCATCTAAGGTTTCTAATTTACTAATAATTGAGGCTTTCATCATTCACCTTTGTTGTTATTGCCAATATTATGCTTTAGTCAAAAATCCGCTTATTCTAGCGAAAATCACTTCAAGGAAAAAGCCACTACCAACATTTATTTTCTGATTGAGGTAAGGTTTTCTATTCATAGCGTAAATCAAAAAGTTTTATTTTCTCTAAAATTATTACCAATATCTCATTGGCTACTTGTTATTAAGTCCTTTATTGCACAACTATTTTTTCTATTTTGTGATGTAACTCTCATTGTAACGTCTAAAAAATAAGCTATTAACGCTAATGAACTAATAAACTGTAAAAAATAGATTACATTGTAAACCTTTTTCTATAGAATCTGCCCGTCATTCACAATCAGCGAGATATTTATAATGAAAAACAAAACTTTAGGTAGTTCTTTAATTGTCGCAGGAACTACAATTGGAGCGGGTATGTTAGCGATGCCATTAACCTCTGCCGAAATGGGATTTACTACCACCTTATTATTACTTTTTCTTTTATGGGTACTACTCTCGTATAGTGCTTTACTTTTTGTTGAGGTTTACCAAAAAGCAGAACGCCGAGATGCAGGCATTGCCTCTTTAGCAGAACAGCATTTTGGGATGATCGGTCGGGTCTTGGCTACGCTCTCTTTGGTCATCTTTATGTATGCCATCTTAACTGTGTATTCACTTGGTGGTGGTGATTTATTCACACCTTATTTAACTTTCGCAGGAGAACACGCTAACACCTTAGCTATTCTTATATTTGTGATCTTATTTGCCATTATCGTTACCATTGGAACGGGGGCTGTTGATGGTTTTACCCGTCTATTATTTATTGCCAAATTAATTGCTTTTGGCTCTGTACTCTTCTTAATGTTACCTAAAGTGACCTTAGCAAACCTTGGTGCGATGCCGTTACATCATTTTTTGATTATCTCTGCTAGCCCCGTATTTTTTACTTCTTTCGGTTTTCATGTCGTCATCCCAAGTATTAATAACTATTTAGATGGTGATATTCGCCGTTTACGCATTGCGATTATTGGCGGTACTGCTATTCCTCTAGTGGCATATATCCTATGGCAAATGGCAACACACGGTGTATTTGAACAATCTCAATTTATTCAGATTATCCGCAACGATCCAACATTAAATGGACTTGTTCATGCAACTTACCAAGCAACCGGCAGCTACTTTATTAGTGCATTTGTACGTACTTTTTCCGTATTGGCCTTAATTACTTCATTCTTAGGGGTTTCTTTAGCATTAGTTGATTGCTTAGATGATCTTTTAAAACGTATTAATATTAATGCTTCTCGTATTAGCCTAAGTTTGCTTACTTTTGTACCAACCTTGTTATTTGCTATTTTCTATCGTGATTTTTTAGCTGTACTCACTTATGCTGGACAAATGTTCACTTTTTACGGTTTAGTGTTACCAGTTGGTATGGCTTGGGTATTACGTAGAAAATATCCTGATTTACCTTATCGTGTCATGGGCGGTAACCTTGGTCTATTTATTGCCTTATTATTAGGATTACTCATTATGAATGCACCATTCCTAATTTCAGCTGGTTATTTACCTCCTGTTGTAGGCTCTTAATTTATTACTATCGATATTTTTCGCATTTAGTCATAAATAACGAGAATAAGAAACCACTTTTTGCTATTACTCACCTAACTAAGGATTAAGACAAAAAGTGGTTTATTTTTTGTTAACTTGCTAAAGCTAGCAATTCTTCTGCATTGGCTAATGAAGTTTGTGTCACTTGACTTCCACCTAATAAACGTCCAATTTCTTTAATTCGTTCATCATTATTTAATAATATTACTTTGGTTTCTGTCTTACCCTCTTTGCAGAATTTCTCTACTTTATAATGTTGATGTCCATGTGAAGCTACTTGTGGTAAATGTGTAATACATAAAATTTGTACTGAATTTCCTAAATTACGTAATAGCTTACCAACAACACTTGCAGTGGCTCCACTAATCCCCACATCAATTTCATCAAAAATAATAGTAGGGACAGCACTCTTATCCGAAGTTAATGTTTGTAACACTAATGCAATACGAGATAATTCTCCACCAGACGCATTTTTATGTAATGGTTGTGCGGTTTCACCTAAATTACTCATCAGCATAAAATTCACTTGGTCAAACCCATTTGCCGTAAATTTTTCCCTATCTACTACACATTGGATATCAAATTCAGCATTTTCCATTGCTAACTGCTTAATCTGTTGAGTAACTGATTTCGCTAATAAAATTGCACCTTGTTGACGACGTTCTGATAATTGTTGTGCAATCTGTAATACTTCTTGATACGCTTGTTGTTCTAATTCAATTAAATGATCTTCACCCTCAATATAATCTGTTAATTCAGCATATTCTTGTTTTAATTGTTGATGGTGAGTTGCTAATTCAGTCACAACTACCCGATGTTTTTGAGCTAATTGTAATGCTTGTTTAATACGAATTTCAGTATGCACCAATAACTCAGGATCATCTTCAATGCGATAGGATAAATGTTGCACTTCTGAAAATGCTTCTTGGATATAAATTTGTGCTTGTTGTAGCAACTGTTGTGCATTATTAAACTGCTCATCAGCTTCAACCAACTCTTCCAAATAGTGAGTTGCTTTATTTAATAAATTCTCAATATTGGCTGTTTCATTTTCCGAAAGTAGTTGTAATACAGCTTGTGATCCTCGATTCAATAAATCACTATTTGCTAAACGTTTTTGTGTATTATCTAGTTCTTCAAACTCACCTTGTTTTAAACCAAACTCATTTAACTCTTCAATTTGATAATGCAACAACTGTTTCTTTGCCTCATTCTCCGCACATTGTTGCCGAAACTCCGCTAAATTACGCTGTTGTTTTTTCCAGTAGTGATATTGTTCCGATAGTTGTTGTAACAAATTCCGATTATGACAAAACGCATCAAGCATTTGTAATTGATATTCTGGTTTCAATAATCGCTGTGACGCATGTTGCCCACTAATTTGTACTAATAAATCCCCTAATTCTCGTAATTGGGCTACAGGAACTGGTTGATTATTAATAAAGCCTTTTGAACGTCCATCAGCATTAATAGTACGGCGTAAAATGCACTCCTCTGGATTATCTTCATCATCCAACTCGTGGACTTTTAACCATTGCTGTGCTGCTGGATTATCTTGGAGGGAAAAAACAGCACTAACATCCGCTCTCGATTCACCTGAACGCAGCATACTACTCTCAGCTCGTTGCCCTAAGCAGACCTCTAACGCATCTAAAGCAATAGATTTTCCAGCCCCCGTTTCACCAGTAATCACTGACAGACCACAAGCAAAATCAAGCGTAAGCCGATTAACAATTGCAAAATTATTGATTTGTAATTGAGTAAGCATAAGAAACCCTCCAATACTGTATAAATATCAGTATATACTGTTTTTTTATACAGTAAAGAATTTCTTTGCTAATTTAGAATAATTTTTTTAGCCAACCTAATTTAGAACTTAAGATGTTGTAATAATTGTAATCTTCTAAATGCAATAACTTCATACGTAGATCACTTTTCTTTACCACAATCACATCATCAATACAGAACGGGATATTGACTTGGCTATCACAACTCACCTCGAGTTGTCGCACATTATATTGTGCAAAGCGGAAATGTAACTTACTATCGCCATCTACGACTAATGGACGTGAAGAAAGCGTATGAGGAAACATTGGCACTAAGGTAATTGCATTTAATAATGGCGTTAAAATGGGCCCCCCAGCAGAGAGAGAATAGGCTGTTGAACCTGTTGGCGTAGCAATAATTAGACCATCTGAACGTTGTGAAAAACAGAATTTATCATTGATATAAACTTGGAAATCAATCATATGTGCAATTTTTGCTGGGTGGATAACAACTTCATTAATCGCCTGATTTGCTGCAATTACTTCTCCATTACGTACCACATTCACATCTAACAAAAAACGCTCTTCAACAAAAAATTCTCCTCGATCTAAACAAGCTGAAAGTTGTGAACAGACTTGGTCTGGATCAATATCCGTAAGAAAACCTAGATTACCTCGATTAATGCCAATCAATGCCGTGTTATAACGTGATAATACTCTCGCTTTCCCTAGCATATTGCCATCACCACCAATCACAATCACAAGCTCCGCCGCGGCACCGATTTCATCTAACGTTGCAATATGTTGCGCATCTAACTTGAGTGCTTGTCCCACTTCTGGCTCAACTAAAACGTGATAACCTCGATGACGAAGCCAGATAAATAAATCTTGATGCATTTGCAAACGATCGTCATGGCGTGGTTGTCCAACCACCCCAATTGTTCTAAATGAACGGTGCAATAAATGACGATGTTCCTTTGTATTAAATTCTTGCATAACAATTACCCAGTTGATACCGTTTCAATCCTTGAATTGCGTCAAATGAGGCATATATTAGCACAACTTTTGTCGATAAATTTGACTTAATCACTATCTGAACGTGAATAATTAGCGGCAATAGTGTTTTTTTGTTAAACTAGCCGATGTTAAAGCATCTATTTGATTTTGGAGAAAACTATGTCTGAACAACAAACAGCAAATGAAGAAAAAGTAATGGCAAACGAAGAATTACAAGATACAACGACTGAAAATCCTCAACCAGAAAATACTGCTGAAGAAATTGATCCATTAACTGAAGCACTCGCAAAAATCCAAGACTTAGAAAGCCAATTAGAAGAAGCTGCTAAAAAAGAACAAGATATTTTATTAAGAACGCGTGCAGAAATTGATAATATTCGCCGTCGTACCGAAGTGGATGTTGAAAAAGCACATAAATTTGGTTTAGAAAAATTTGCTAAAGAGATTTTAAATGTTATCGACAACTTAGAACGTGCAGCCTCTACACCAAATACCTCTGAAGATGAAAGTGTGAAAGCACTATTTGATGGCGTAGAACTTACCTTAAAAGACCTACTTTCTACCGTTGCTAAATTTGGTATTGAACCTGTTGGCGTGGTTGGTGAAACTTTTAACCCAGACTTACATCAAGCTATTTCAATGCAACCAGCAGAAGGTTTTACCACCAATCAAATCACCACAGTATTACAAAAAGGCTATTTATTAAATGGTCGTGTTATTCGCCCTGCAATGGTGATGATTGCGGCATAATATAAATTTGTTCTCGTTATTCAAGCCTCTACAACAATCCATAGAGGCTTTTTTCTATCTTGCAAGCAATGCAATATCCTTTAGAATAGAACCTCTTTCTTACTCAGTTGGGAACCTATCGTGATTAATCAAACAACTTTACGCCTTGCACTAATTTCAGGGTTAACGTTATTATTTGTTGGTTGTGCAACAAATGAGCAATTTACTGCACCAGAAGTTACACTACCGCATTCCAGTCCTGTCTGGCAGCAACATCAACAAGCAGTAAATGCTATCAATCACTATGCGGCAGACGGTCAATTAGGCTATATTGGCAACAATAAACGTTTTTCATCCTCATTTAATTGGCAATATCTTGGTGAACAACATTACCGTCTATTTTTCTCTTCCTTACTTAGTCGCAGTACATTAGCGATTGAAAAAACAGCAAATAATACGGTGATTTTTGATAACAAAGGGAATTACTACGCTGACAAAGATATTCACCAATTATTACAAGATGTAATTGGTTTTGATTTCCCTGTGGAAGAATTTCCAAATTGGATTAAAGGCTTACCTGGTGGAACACAAAACTATGTGATCAATCAACAAGGCTTACTTAGTCATTTTACTTACCAATGGCAAGGTGAGAATTGGCAAGCACAATATATGAATTATAATCAAAGTCTATCACCCAAATTGCCTGAAAATTTGTTAATTAGTGGGCCTGATAAAAAATTAAAAATTCAAATTAAAACGTGGAAATTTTAATGACAGATATCACTTCTCGATTTGGCAAGGAATTTAGTTTTCCTTGCCCTGCAAAATTAAATCTTTTCTTATATATTAATCAACGTCGTCCTGATGGCTATCACGAATTACAAACCTTATTTCAATTTCTAGATTATGGCGATTGGTTAACTGTTAGCATTAATCCAACTGGTGAAATTGTCTTGCTAGATCAATTAGCTGGCGTTGCACTGAAAGATAATCTTATCTATCGGGCGGCTAAATTATTACAACAAACCACACAATGTAAATTAGGTGCTACTCTCCGTTTAGAAAAGCATTTACCTATGGGCGGAGGTGTTGGTGGTGGATCATCCGATGCCGCAACCACATTAGTCGCCTTAAATTTTTTATGGCAAACCAATCTTTCTATTGAGCAATTAGCTACTCTTGGCTTACAGTTAGGTGCAGATGTACCAATTTTTATCCATGGTAAAGCCGCTTTTGCTGAGGGCGTTGGTGAAAAAATTAGCTATTGTCATCCAACAGAAAAATATTTTGTGGTTTTAAAACCAGATGTTTCCATCTCTACTGCGAAAATCTTTCGAGATCCAAACCTACCTAGAACAACGCCAAAACGATCTTTGGAGGTTTTACTTTCTTCTGTTTATACAAACGATTGCGAAAAAGTTGTGCGAGATCACTATCCTGAGGTTGAACAAGCTATTCAGTGGTTGGTACAATATGCACCGACCCGTTTAACAGGGACAGGTGCGTGCATTTTTGCCGAGTTTGATTCGCAAGATCGTGCCTTAACCGTATTTCAACAACGCCCAGCTAACTTAACAGGGTTTGTTGCTAAAGGGGTAAATGAATCGCCTTTATATCTTGCCCTTAAAGAAATACAGAAAACACTTTAGTGGATTGTTTTACAATCTGAATATTTAATCACCAATACCGAGGTTTACAATGCCTGACATTAAGCTGTTTGCTGGTAACGCAACACCAGAACTAGCAAAGAAAATTTCTGAACGTCTTTATACTTCTCTTAGTGATGCAATCGTTGGTCGTTTTAGCGATGGCGAAATTCAAGTTCAAATCAATGAAAATGTACGTGGTTCCGATGTCTTTATCGTGCAATCCACTTGTGCCCCAACCAACGACAATCTTATGGAATTAGTCGTAATGATCGATGCTTTACGTCGTGCTTCTGCTGGTCGTATTACTGCGGTAGTTCCTTATTTTGGTTATGCTCGCCAAGATCGTCGTGTACGTTCTGCTCGTGTGCCAATTACAGCAAAAGTTGTTGCAGATATTCTCTCTAATGTTGGTGTTGACCGCGTATTAACCTGTGATTTACACGCTGAACAAATTCAAGGGTTCTTTGATGTTCCAGTAGATAACGTTTTCGGTTCACCAGTTTTAATTGATGACATTTTGAAAAAACAAGATTTAGAAAATCCTATCGTTGTTTCTCCAGATATTGGCGGTGTGGTGCGTGCGAGAGCGGTTGCTAAATTATTAAATGATACCGATATGGCGATTATTGATAAACGCCGTCCTCGTGCAAATGTTGCTCAAGTAATGCATATTATTGGTGATGTAGCTGGTCGTGATTGTATCTTAGTTGATGATATGATCGATACTGGCGGTACATTATGCAAAGCTGCAGAAGCCTTAAAAGAACGTGGTGCAAAACGTGTATTTGCTTATGCAACTCATGCGGTATTCTCTGGTTCTGCTGCGAAAAATATTGCAAGTCCAGCATTAGATGAAATTGTAGTAACAGATACGATCCCTCTTCGTCCAGAAATCATTGCCTTAAACAAAGTAAGAGTCTTAACATTATCTGGTATGTTGGCAGAAGCCATCCGTCGTATCAGTAATGAAGAATCTATTTCTGCAATGTTTAATTAATACCTTGTAAAAACCCTGCTATATAGCAGGGTTCTTTTCTTACTAGCTTATTCCAACAACAGCAAAAAATCTGCTACGGTATGGAATGAACCAAATAACAAAATTAAGTCTGTTTTTCCAGTCTGACTTAACGCATATTCCACACCTTGTAACATTGATGCTGCTGCAATAGAACTCACAACTTGGTTATTTTTCTCGGCTATCACATTTAGCTTACTTTGTAGTTGTTCTGCTGATTGGCCTCGTTCTCCCGCTAATGGAATACAAATCCAATCTGCAATAAGAGGTAGCAGTGGAAATAAGACCCCTTCTGCATCTTTATCTTGTAATACACCACATACCGCATAAATTTTGCTGTAATTCTCTTTTTGCTGTTGTAACTGAGAAGCTAAATAACGTGTTGCGTGTGGATTATGTCCAACATCTAGCACAATTTGTGGCATTTGTTGTTTATCCAAACCAAAACGTTTAGCTAACTGCTCACGTTGTACAGTATTCAAAAATTGAAAACGTCCTGCTAATTCTACTGTTGCCAAACTTTGTCGAATTATCTGTTCTTCAATATTAAAGGGTAAAAATTGCAATGCAGCTAATGCAGTAGCGGCATTTTGTAGTGGAATATGACAAAGCGGTAAATCCTGCCAACTTTGCTGGTGAGATTGCCAATGCCAACGATCTTGATTTAGCTGATAGTTAAAATCTTTCCCTCGGTACAATGTTGGACAACCTAATCCCTGTGCGTGTTGTTTGATCGATTCTGGACAATCCGGTTCGCCCACCACCAGCGGTGTATTTTTGCGACAAATACCTGCTTTCTCGAAACCAATCTTTTCTCGGGTATCACCAAGGAATGCTACATGATCAATATCAATCGAAGTAATAATCGCTAAATCAGTATCAATAATATTTGTTGCATCAAGGCGTCCACCTAAGCCAACTTCAAGAATAATCACATCTAATTGTGCCTGTTGAAATAGCCAAAGTGCCGCTAAGGTACTAAATTCAAAATAAGTTAATGATTGGGTACGTTGTTGCTCAATCGTGGCAAATGCCAAAGTATGTTGCTGATCATCAAGTTCTTGTCCTTGAATTCGCACACGTTCGTTATAACGTAAAATATGCGGTGAGGAATACACGCCAACACGATAGCCTGCATTAAGTAGGATAGTTTCTAATAATCGGCAGGTTGTCCCTTTACCATTTGTTCCTGCTACCGTAATCACAAACGCACTAGGATGTAATAAGTCTAATTGTTGGGCAACTTGCTTA
This sequence comes from Gallibacterium melopsittaci, assembly GCF_042433085.1. Lineage (NCBI taxonomy): Bacteria > Pseudomonadati > Pseudomonadota > Gammaproteobacteria > Pasteurellales > Pasteurellaceae > Gallibacterium > Gallibacterium melopsittaci. The sequence continues at coordinate 16,894 of NZ_JBHLWA010000024.1, read as the reverse complement.
ATGCGTGTTAACCCCATATCAATATTTTTGCTATGTAAATGTTCTAAATAGCTTAACCACTCCCCTAATGGCGAATTTATGTTTAAATCTTTCTGTATCATACCGTTATCCTTAGTTTGTGCTTGCGTATCATAGTGAATATTGCCTAAAATCGCCAGCTGTCATTTATGATTTCTTGAAGAATAAGGATAAAACCATTATGTCATCTTTACTGATTGCTATTCTGTGCAGTGTCGCCGTGAGTGTATTTTTAAAAATAGCGCGCAGCCAACAAATTGTGATTTCACAAGCGATTGCCTGCAATTATCTTATGGCAAGTACCCTAACCTATTTTGTGCTACAACCTGATTTTATGGGGTTATCATTTAGCGATGCGATTCGTCAAAATGAACATAGTGCAATTTTTCTCTTACTTGGCTTTCTATTACCAACTATCTTTTTAGTGATGGCAAAAGCGGTAGAAATTAGTGGTATTGCTCGTGCAGATGCGGCACAACGCTTATCACTCTTCTTACCCATTCTGGCTGCATTTTTGTTTTTCCACGAAACCTTAACAACACAAAAAGGCTTAGCAATTTTTTGTGCTTTCCTTGCCTTATTTGCCTTAGTATTTAAATCAAACCAACAACAACATAACGGCAATGGAATCAAAAGTTTCTTATTATTGGTTCTCGTTTGGTTTGGTTATGGTGTGATTGATATTCTCTTTAAACAAATTGCAAAATTTGGTGTTGCCTTTCCATTTGCACTATTTACTTCTTTTGTGATTGCTGGCTGTTTTATTTTTGCCTATTTAATTTTTACCAAAACACGCTGGCAAGGGAAAAGTATGCTGGCTGGGTTAGTCTTAGGGGCATTAAACTTCCTCAATATTTTGTTCTATATTAAAGCACATCAACAATTAAGCGAAAATCCATCCTTGGTGTTTGCAGGTATGAATATTGGGGTAATGATCTTGGGGGCAATAATTGGTCTAGTTGGCTTTAAAGAAAAATTAAACAAAGTGAACTTTTTCGGTATTGCCTTAGGGATTGTGGCGATTATTTTGTTGTTAGTGCCTGTTTTATAAAGAAAAAATGGCTTCTCAACACGAGAAGCCATTTCTAATTATTTCTTCGATTTCTTAATAAATTTCATCAATCTTCTCCGTTTACGCAACTGATTCGGCGTTAATGTATTCCGTTTCCCAGCATAAGGATTTTCCCCATCTTGGAACAACAGACGAATTGGCGAACCAATAATTTGCAAACTACGGCGATAATAATTTGATAAATAGCGTTTGTAAGAATCGGGCAATTTATCAACTTGATTACCATGGATCACAATAATTGGCGGATTATGCCCACCTGGGTGTGCATATTTTAATTTAATTCTTCTCCCCGAAATCATTGGCGGTTGATGCTCATCTGTCGCCATTTGCAAAATTCGAGTTAACAATGAAGTAGAATAGCGTTTGGTTGCCGATTGGTATGCCTCAGTAACAGACTCAAATAAATTCCCCACACCACTACCATGCAACGCAGAAATAAAATGCACTCGTGCAAAATCAATAAAATCTAAACGGCGATCTAATTCAGATTTAATATTATCTTTGATCTCTTGGCTTAGACCGTCCCACTTATTGACGACAATCACTAACGCACGTCCTGCATTTAAGATAAAGCCTAATAATGAAAGATCCTGATCAGAAATACCTTCTCGTGCATCAATCGTCAATAACACCACATTTGCATCTTGAATCGCTTGTAACGTCTTAATCACCGAAAACTTTTCAACGGTTAACGTTACCTTGCCACGCTTACGCACGCCTGCGGTATCGATGATCGTATATTGCTGCCCATCTCGCTCCATAGGAATATAGATGCTATCCCGCGTCGTACCTGGCATATCATATACCACGACCCGATCTTCCCCTAAAATACGATTCGTCAGCGTTGATTTTCCGACATTCGGACGACCAACAATCGCAATTTTAATTGGCTTATCTTGTTGTTCATCTTCTTCCTCTATATTCTCTTCAGCTTCTGCTAAAGATAACGACATATCTTCATCTTGCTCAAATGCAAAATCATCCTGCCAATCTTCATCAACACCATCTTCAGCTAAATCTTCTTCTGTTTGATAAGGTGCTAATACGTCTTGAATTAATTGCGTTACACCACGCCCTTGTGATGCTGCAATTTGTGCAATTTCTCCTAACCCTAGTTGATAGAATTCAGCAACGTGTGAATCTGCATCAATGCCATCAATCTTATTTGCAACGACAATGGTTGGTTTCTCACGACGGCGTAAATATTGTGCAATGCCAACATCTGCTGGTGTTAAGCCTGCACGAGCATCAACTAAAAACAACACAATATCAGCTTCATCAATCGCTAATAGCGATTGTTCTGCCATTTTTTCTTCAATTCCCTCTTCTGAACCGTCAATCCCACCAGTATCGATCACAATAAATTCCATTCCATTCATCTGACCTTGACCATACTTGCGATCACGAGTCAATCCAGGGAAATTTGCGACAAGTGCATCACGACTACGAGTTAAACGGTTAAATAATGTCGATTTACCAACATTTGGACGCCCTACAAGCGCAATGACAGGAGTCATAATCACCTCAAACCTTTTCGATTTTCAAAAAATGTCGCACATTATAGCCGATTTCTTGATGAATCCTAACCTTTTATCAAGATTTCTCTGATCAAAAAAGGGTACTTATTTCTAAGTACCCTCATATTTAATTAATATAAATTGATAAAGCAATTTTATTTCAAACTACCTACCATATCTTCAGGACGAACCCATTCATCAAATTGCTCTGCGGTTACAAATCCTAAATTAATCGCTTCTTCGCGTAAGGTTGTACCATTTTTATGTGCAGTTTTCGCAATTTTTGCTGCTTTTTCATAACCGATATGAGTATTTAATGCAGTAACCAACATTAATGAATTTTCTAATTGCATCTTAATGCGTGGATAGTTTGGCTCAATACCAACTGCACAGTGTTCATCAAATGAAATGCACGCATCTGCTAATAATTGTGCAGATTGTAAGAAGTTATAAGCCATTACTGGTTTAAATACATTTAATTGGAAATGACCTTGCGAGCCAGCAAAAGAAATTGTGGTGTCATTTCCTAATACTTGCGCACATACCATAGTCATCGCTTCACATTGGGTTGGGTTTACTTTTCCTGGCATAATAGATGAACCTGGTTCATTTTCAGGAATTAAGATTTCGCCAATACCTGAACGTGGGCCAGAAGCCAATAAACGAATGTCATTAGCAATTTTATAAAGTGAAACGGCTAATTGTTTTAATGCACCGTGAGTTTCAACAACAGCATCATGGGTTGCTAATGCTTCAAATTTATTTTCTGCAGTAACAAATGGCAGACCTGTAAATTTCGCAATATACTCTGCCACTTTAACATCATAACCTTTTGGTGTATTTAATCCTGTACCTACTGCGGTACCCCCTAAAGCAAGTTGTCTTAAATGCGGTAATGTATGTTTTAATGCTTTCAAGCCAAAATCAAGTTGTGCCGCATAAGCAGAAAACTCTTGCCCTAATGTTAATGGTGTTGCATCCATTAAGTGTGTGCGACCAATTTTTACCACATCGGCAAACTTCGCTGATTTTTCGGCAAAGGTTTTTTGTAAACGTTCTACTGCTGGAATGGTGGTTTCAACCACTTTTTTATAGGCTGCAATGTGCATTGCGGTTGGGTAAGTATCATTAGAAGATTGGGATTTATTCACGTCATCATTTGGGTGAATCACACTCTTTTCACCTAATTTCCCGCCGTTTAATACATGTGCACGATTCGCTACCACTTCATTCACATTCATATTTGATTGGGTACCTGAACCAGTTTGCCAAATAACAAGTGGGAATTGATCATCCAATTTGTTTGCTAAGATTTCATCACAAGCTTGAGCAATTAAATCTCTTTTTTCAACTGGAAGTACGCCTAAATCATAGTTGGCATATGCCGCTGCTTTTTTTAAGTAACCAAATGCTTCAATAATTTCATGTGGCATAGAAGCTGCTGGCCCAATTTTAAAGTTATTGCGTGAACGTTCAGTTTGCGCTGCCCAATATTTATCCGCAGGCACTTTCACTTCACCCATAGTGTCATGTTCAATTCTAAATTCCATAAGTTTGACCTCTAATTGCAAATGTAAAAAGTGGGAAAAATTGTAACACTCAAGAGGTACAAATTAAATTTCCAACATAATGAAATTTTTTCTTTTATGACGCAGATCATAAAAATAAAACCTGCCAATAATATTAATGAGTATTTTATGTACAGCTTTTCTCTCTGCTTTGCTACCATTTTCTCTTAGACGTTTAGATGTTTAACTTTCTAGATGTTTAGACATCTAAAATTTCTTGACATTGTTTCCTTCGCTCGCTAATTTATCACCCTGTCAACAATAATAATAATGCTGTTTTAGGAAGTAATATGTCTGCGCAACAACTTACACTATTCACTGATTCCGCGCTTACTCTTACCCTTGGTGGTTCACTAAAAGATATTACGGTGTGCTATCAGACTTATGGCAAATTAAATTCTGCGAAAAATAATATTATTTTGATTTGTCATGCCTTAACTGGTGATGCTGAACCCTATTTTGCCGACAATCAACAAAAAGGTTGGTGGCAAAATTTTATGGGGCCAGGGATGGCTTTAGATACCGATAAATATTTTTTTATCTGCTCTAATGTTTTAGGTGGCTGTAAAGGAACAACTGGCCCAACGAGTATTAATCCTGCAACAGGCTTACCTTATGGTGGTGATTTTCCACAAATTACCATTCAAGATATTGTTAAAGTACAAAAAGCACTACTGGATCAATTAGGTATCACGCATTTGCACGCCGTGATTGGTGGATCATTTGGTGGTATGCAAGCAACACAATGGGCAATTAGTTATCCTGATTTTATGGATTATGTGGTTAATTTATGTTCTTCGCTCTATATGAGTGCAGAAGCGATTGGCTTTAACCATGTTATGCGTCAAGCCATTGTACAAGATCCTAATTTTAATCAAGGCCACTACTATCAAGGTAATCCTCCTGATCAAGGTTTAGCTACAGCGAGAATGTTGGGGATGTTGACCTATCGTACACACACGCAATTAACTAAGGCCTTTGGACGTGCTATTAAACAGGAAGGCAATTTTTTAGGTGACTATTTTCAGGTGGAATCCTATTTAAGTTATCAAGGCAAAAAGTTTTTAGAACGTTTTGATGCAAATAGTTATTTGCAACTGATGCGTGCGTTGGATCTCTATGATCCGGCTATTGGTTATCAAAATGCACTAGACGCACTAAAACGGATTAAAGCCAAATACACATTAATTGCGGTAACGAATGATCAATTATTTAAATTAGTCGATTTAGAAAAGAGTCGGCAACTATTAGAAAAAGCAGAAATCAATCTGCACTATGATGAAATTACTTCTGATTTTGGTCATGATGCCTTTTTAGTCGATTATGAATTTTTTGCCCCTAAAATCCGTCGTGGTTTAGGAGAAATGGTCGTATAGTGCCATCTCTCCCATAACAATGTTTATTCTTCTAATACGACTTTTGCAATATAACCAAGTTGACGATATTGTTGTGCGTAATCAATTCCATAACCAACCACAAACTCATCTGGAATAGTAAAACCTACCCAATCAACATTCACTTCTACTTCACGACGTGAAGGTTTGTCTAATAAAGTACAAATAGTTAATGAATTAGGTTCACGCAATGATAGGATCTGATGAACTTTATCTAAGGTATAACCAGTATCTATAATATCCTCAACGATTAAAACGTCCTTTCCCTTAATATCGCCTTCCAAATCTTTAGCAATTTTTACATCGTGATTAGTGGTCATACCACTGCCATAACTCGATGTTGTCATAAAATCAATTTCTAATGGCAACTTAATTTCTCTGACTAAATCAGCCATAAACATAAATGAACCACGCAATAAACCAACTACATATAATCCTTTACTTTGATTATGTTGATAATATTGGGTAATTTCTTGTCCTAATTCTTTGATTCTAGAACAGACTTCTTCTTCAGAAATTAACGTTTCAATATGATGTTTTTTCATTGCGCTCTCCTCATCTCATTACGGTAATAAGCTGCGCTACTATACCGAAAATCGGCACAATAAAAAATAGCTTCACACTATTCTTTCCAAGAAATCAAAACTTGCACTTCATCACACATTGCAATAAGATTCTTGCCCTTATTTTTAATCAAGATGGAAATATTGTGCAAAATCTCATCATTTATGCTCATCCTAATGAACAAAGTTTTAATCATGCAATTTTAGATACGATTGTTGAAACTGCTAAAGCACAAAATATGGATGTTACCGTGCGTAATCTATATCAGATGGGATTTAATCCTATCTTAACTTGGTCAGAATTTTGTCAAATAAATCAAGGTAATATTCCAAAAGATATTCAGCAAGAGCAGCATCTCATCACACAAGCTGATTTAATCACATTAGTTTATCCATTATGGTGGATGGGATTTCCAGCCATTTTGAAAGGTTATTTAGATCGTGTTTTAAGTCATGGTTTTGCTTATGAAACAGATGAAGCAGGTAGTCGTGGTTTATTACATAATAAAAAAATGGTGCAGTTTATTACACTAGGCAATAATGAAAAAGAATACCAAAAAAGAGGTTTTTTATCTGCTTTAGATGCGACTCTGATTAACGGATTATTTAATTATTGTGGTATTACTGACATAGAACATTTCTTCTTTGGAGATATACATATCATTGATAATCAAGCCAGAAAAGAAATTTTGACAAAAATTCAACAAGTTATCTCAAAATATACTTAATTTTCCCCTCTTTCTTAACATTATAAACTGAATAACATTCATACAAGCAAATACTTATTTATAGGTATTTGTTTTATTTTCTGACATTCATTATTATTAGCAGTAATTCTCTGACAACCCTACTATATACTTGACCAAATATAATTTTACAAGTTATTATTGCACGGTTTATTGTTCTACTTAATACTATTAGCTGAGGTAATTTATGGTTAATCAATTGTTATCAGACACCGATAACGTCATCAAGATGTATTCTGAAGACTTTCCTAATATGCCATTAGATCAGATCATCTTGGTACGTTTGTTGTTTAATGTAAATAGCAATTATCTTGAACATCGCAACCATCTTCTCAAAGAAGTTGGTCTTAATCACACCCTATTTGAAGCATTAATTGTGACCTATCTTCAACCTAATCACGAGATTCAACCTTCTCGTCTTAGCGAGATCCTAGGTTCATCACGTACTAATGCAACTCGTATTTCAGATGAATTGGTTAGTAAGGGATGGATTGATCGTATTAGTGTCCCTGAAGATCGTCGTTGTTTTAGTTTACGCATTAATGAAAAGGGTCATCAATTTTTAAAAGAAATTTTTCCACATCAATGGGAATTAATGGGTTCTATTTTTAGTGTTTTAACTGATAAAGAAATTCAGACTCTACGTCGTTTATTACTCAAACTTTCTAGACGTTTGGAAGAGTATAATCTTCATAGAGTATGATTCTTCAAATTTAAGGTCGTAATATGTCAGAGATTTCCGAACAAGACAAAAAAAATGCTGTTCGTAATAAAACCAGAAGGAAACATCTTGTTTCCTTCGTTGTTTTATTGCTTCTTATTTCAATAGTTAGTTTCGTTTATTGGCTTTTTTTCGTGAAAAATTTCACAGAAACTGACGATGCTTATGTAGCAGGCAATATTATTCAAGTTTCATCTCAAGTATCAGGTAGTGTTTCTAAACTTAACACCGAAAGTACCGATTTAGTGAAAAAAGGTGATGTTTTAGTACAACTTGATGATACAGATGCAAAACTTGCACTTTCTCAAGCTAAACATACATTAGCCGATGTTGTTCGTAAAACAAGCCAGCTTGTTTTCACTGAAAAACAACTAAGTTCTCTTTTAGCAGCTAAAAAGATTGCTTTAAAACAAGCAGAAGAAGATCTTGCTCGCCGTCAATCTTTAAATAAGACTGGTGCTGTATCAAAAGAAGATTATCAACATGCGGTTGATGCTGTGACGATGGCACAAAGCGATTTAGATGCTACTCAAGAACAGCTCAATGCAACAAAAGCGTTATTGTTAAATACACCGATTGAACAACAACCGAACGTAGTACAAGCTGCCGATAATGTTCGTCAAGCCTGGTTGAATCTACAACGTACTAAAGTAGTTAGTCCTGTCACAGGTTATGTTGCTAAACGTAGTGTACAAGTAGGCGAAAGTATCAAAGCAGGTTCTCCATTATTGTCTGTCGTACCACTCGACCAAATTTGGTTAGATGCAAACTTTAAAGAAACACAACTGGCTAATATCCGTTTAGGTCAGCCTGTGAGTGTAGTATTTGACCTTTATGGTGATAATGTAGAGTTTGACGGAAAAGTCGTGGGTATTGATGCAGGAACAGGTAGTGCTTTCTCATTATTACCTGCACAAAATGCTACTGGTAACTGGATTAAAGTTGTACAACGTTTACCTGTGCGTATTGCATTAGATCCTGAACAGGTCAAAGAACATCCTTTACGTATTGGTCTTTCCGCTACTGTTGAAGTAAATACTTCTAATAAAGATGGTGGCGTATTGCATAATGAAGCTCGTAATGAAACACGTTATGAAACTGATACGTTGCACTATGATCTAGCTCCAATTAATCAAGAGATTATTGAAATTATTCAACAAAATAGTCACTGATTAAGGAGGCGCAAAATGAATTCAACGCCGATTAAAGGCGGCGCATTAGTCATGATGACATTAGGACTTGCTTTAGCAACCTTTATGCAAGTCCTTGATTCAACTATTGCGAACGTTGCCATTCCGACTATCGCTGGTGATTTAGGTGCATCAAGTACGCAAGGAACTTGGGTGATTACTTCTTTTGGGGTTGCAAATGCTATTGCAATTCCTATTACAGGTTGGTTAGCCCGTCGTTTTGGCGAAGTAAAATTGTTCCTCACCTCAGTTCTAATCTTTGTTATCGCTTCTTGGTTATGTGGTATTTCACATTCATTAAATATGTTAATTGCATGCCGTATCGTACAAGGATTAGCTGCTGGTCCAATTGTTCCATTATCACAAAGCCTACTGTTAAATAATTATCCGCCACAACGGCGTGCTATGGCATTAGCATTCTGGTCAATGACTGTTGTTGTTGCCCCAATTTGTGGACCTATTTTAGGTGGTTGGTTAAGTGATGATTTTCATTGGGGTTGGATTTTCTTTATTAATATTCCAGTGGGAATTTTAGTGATGATCTTCACTAAAGTCACCTTAGGCGATAAGGAAACAAAAACTTATCAACAACCAATTGATAGTATTGGCTTAATTTTATTGGTTCTTGGGGTAGGAGCATTACAATTAATGCTTGATAGAGGTCGCGAAGAAGACTGGTTTAATTCAACAGAAATTGTTGTTTTAGCCATTGTAGCTGTTATTGGTTTGATTACGTTAATTATCTGGGAATTAGGTGAAGAACATCCAATTGTCGATATTTCATTATTTAAAAAGCGTAATTTTACTGTAGGCTGTTTATGTACTTCCCTCGCTTTCTTAATCTATCTAGGATCAGTCGTATTAATTCCATTATTATTACAACAGGTCTATGGTTATACCGCTACTTGGGCTGGTCTAGCAACTGCACCAATAGGTTTATTCCCATTATTGTTGTCACCAATTATTGGGCGTTTTGGTTATAAAGTAGATATGCGTTTATTAGTGACAATTAGTTTCTTTGTCTATGCATTTACTTTCCATTGGCGTGCGGTAACATTTGAACCTGAAATGAATTTTACTGTGGTAGCATTACCGCAATTTATTCAAGGGATTGCTGTGGCTTGTTTCTTTATGCCATTAACCACTATTACCTTGTCAGGATTAAAACCTGAACAAACTGCATCAGCATCAAGTTTATTTAACTTTTTGCGTACCTTAGCAGGTTCAGTGGGAACTTCCCTTACTACATTTATGTGGTATAACCGTGAAGCGTTACATCATGGGCAGATGGTTGAAAGTATTACGCCTTATAATCCAATGGCACAACAATATTTTCAATCTATGGCAGATAAGGGATTAAATGATACTCAAGCAGCCGCCTATTTAGCCAATCAGATTACACAGCAAGGTTTAATCATTGGCGCTAACGAAATATTCTATATTTCTGCCATTGCTTTTATGTTGTTGTTTGTCGTGATTTGGTTAGCGAAACCACCGTTTGGTTCACGGCATTAGTACTACTCGTTACTTCACCAGACAAGTTAAGTCATTTCTTTCGATGAGATGACTTAGTTATGAAAAACCTCTTTTATCTTACTATATTGATAAAAGAGGTTTTTATTTATAATTTGTAGATTCTTGTTGTTTACTACGGCGGAGATGATTTTTATTAAGCTACACGCCGTTTTTGCAAACGATGAATTGTACTTACCACAACACCTTGTAGATTTAATTCTGTTATTTGCTTAACTGAGATATTAGGATAACGATCATCTAATGAAAAAAAGACAAATTTACCATCTTGTTCTGCAAAAAATTCATATAACTGTAAACCTTGCTGCTGTTCAATCACAACTAAATCACCAAGATGTAAATTGGTTGTCTTTTCAATAATCAACATATCTCCTACATCAATCCCCCAAGCTGCTAAATTCTCATTTTTTACCCGTAAGAAAAAAGTTTCTTGCGGTTTTTTAATACAATATAAATTGAGATCCATACGATAATGAACATTACTTTTTTTATTAAAGTACTCCTTTTGCGGGTGATCGTCATATAACGGCAAAGGAAGATAAGAGTATTTTTGTTGTTCTGTATTCAACATTGAATTAACTTGCATTTGCATAAATCATCTCCACCATTAATACTGTTAATTTATACAGTATAATTTACTGTATATTAATACAGTATTCAACTATTTTTTACTCTTTTTTTGTTGAAATAGCGATCAAATTTATAGCGTTATTTGCTTAGCAATAAAAGTTGATTAAACTACTAAGGATTATCAAATAGAAGAGTGATGTAAAATGCAAATTCAACTACAACAAGCAAAAATTAAAATTACCTCGCAACAATGGTTATATGTTGACCAATTCAAACTACAAGAAAAAAGTTTTACTGTTATTGTTGGACATAATGGTAGTGGTAAAAGCACCTTAAGCAAATTTATTAGCCAATATCAACCTCCTTATTCAGGTCAATATACTAATAATTTCCAAAAAATTTCTTTGGTTTCCCTCGCACAGCAACAACTATTATTAGAACAAATTTATCGTGATTTAAATAATGATAGTGTAAGTCCTGATGATCAAGGTAAGACAACACAACAAATTATCTTAAGCGATTCACCAAGATCCGATGCGTTATTATATGCGACTGCGAAACGTGTTGGCATTGAGCATTTATTGAATAGCCCATTCAAATTATTATCAACAGGCGAAGCACGCAAAGTTTTACTGGTTAAAGCATTAATTGAAGAACCTGATCTATTAATCCTTGATGAGCCTTTTGAAGGTTTAGATTTTAATTCGCAACAACAATGGCTAACTTTATTAGCTCAACTTAAACAACATCTTACCATTGTCTTAGTCATTAATCGTTTAACTGATGTCCCTGCTTGGGCAGATTCTATTGTCTTACTACATCAATGCCAATTAATCACACAGCAGTCAGCTCAGCAAATGTTAGAAAGCGATATTTTTAATCAATTATGTTATGCCGAAAAATCTATCCATATTCCTATTCCATGTGCGGCTAATCCAGTTGTGACGTTGCCCCAAAATCTAGAAACAATTTTTGATTTATCTGATGTCACCGTAAAATATGGCGATAAAATCATCTTAAATAAATTAAATTGGCAAGTAAAAATTGGTGAACATTGGTGGATTAAAGGACCGAATGGATGTGGCAAATCAACGCTTTTATCATTAATCAATGGTGATCATCCCCAAGCATTCAATAACAAAGTAAAATTATTTGGCAAACAACGTGGCAGCGGTGAAACGGTTTGGGAAATCAAACAATATATTGGCTTTTTAAGTAATCATTTTCATCTTGATTATCGGGTAAATTGTTCAGCCTTGATGGTGATTATTTCGGGTTATTTTGATTCTATTGGCGTGTATCAACATATTGATGAAAACACTCGCCTCAATGCACTCCAATGGTTACAGCGCATCAATATGGAAAAATTTGCGAATACGCCTTTTCGCTCACTTTCTTGGGGACAACAACGTTTATTATTAATTGCTCGTGCATTAGTGAAACATCCTCCAATTCTAATTCTCGATGAGCCTTTAATGGGACTTGATGCGTTGAATCGTCATCTTGTATTGACCTTTATCGATCAACTGATCAGTAATAGTGACACTCAACTATTTTTTGTTTCACATCATTTAGAAGATCAGCCAAATTGTATTAATCGTATTTTCGAATTTCGTCCTGCAGCAGAAGGCTATCATTATTTTTGCCAAGAAGTAACAAATCATAATTAATACAGGTTTTTCCTATGGATAACACGCTTTTCGTGCTATAATCCGCGACTGTTTTTGACGAAATTCAAACTATAGGAAATGTCTAAATGAGCGATTTAGCAAAAGATATTATTCCCGTTAATATCGAAGAGGAAATGAAGTCCTCTTATCTTGACTACGCAATGTCTGTCATTGTTGGTCGTGCGTTGCCAGATGTAAGAGATGGCTTAAAACCTGTACATCGTCGTGTGCTTTTTGCCATGGCTGTAGGGGGTAATGACTACAATAAACCTTACCGTAAATCAGCCCGTATTGTTGGGGACGTTATCGGTAAATATCACCCACATGGTGATTCTGCGGTCTATGATACGTTAGTGCGTATGGCTCAACCGTTTTCATTACGCTATCCATTAGTCGATGGTCAAGGAAATTTTGGCTCAATCGATGGCGACTCCCCTGCTGCAATGCGTTATACCGAAGCTCGGATGACTCAAATCGCTCATGAATTACTTGCTGATTTAGACAAAGAAACCGTAGATTATCAACCGAACTATGATGGTTCGGAAATGATTCCTGAAGTCTTACCAACAAAAATTCCTGCTTTATTGGTGAATGGTTCAAGCGGAATTGCAGTTGGGATGGCAACCAATATTCCACCACACAATTTAGGTGAAGTGATTGATGGCTGTTTAGCATATATCGAAAATGATCAAATTTCGATTGATGAGTTAATGACCTATATTCCTGGTCCTGACTTTCCAACTGCAGCAATCATTAATGGTAAAAAAGGGATTGAAGAAGCCTATAAAACAGGACGTGGTAAGATTTATATTCGTGCTAAAGCAGAAATAGAAACAGATGACAAAGGACGTGAAACCATTATCGTTCATGAAATTCCTTATCAAGTAAATAAAGCACGTTTAATTGAGAAAATTGCCGAATTAGTCAAAGAGAAAAAAGTTGAAGGCATCAGTGGATTACGTGATGAGTCTGATAAAGACGGTATGCGTATCGTGATTGAAATTAAGCGTGATGCAGTCGGTGAAATTGTTCTGAATAACTTATATGCTTTAACCCAATTACAAGTAACATTTGGGATTAATATTGTCGCTTTAGATCACGGGCAACCTAAATTATTAAATCTTAAAGAATTAATCGAAGCCTTTGTTCTTCATCGTCGTGAAGTCGTGACTCGCCGTACCGTATTCGAACTCCGTAAAGCACGTGAACGTGCTCATATTTTAGAAGGCTTAGCTATTGCCTTAACCAATATTGATCCAATCATTGAATTAATCCGCACTGCACCAACTCCAGCAGCAGCAAAAGAAGCTTTATTGGCTCAACCTTGGCAATTAGGGAATGTGGAAGCGATGTTAGCAGCTACAGGCGTTGATGCAGCTCGTCCTGAAGATCTCGAAGAGCATTTAGGTATTCGTGATGGTGTTTATCATCTAAGTGAAGCTCAGGCACAGGCAATTTTAGATTTACGCCTACAAAAACTTACTGGCTTAGAACATGAAAAAATCTTAGATGAATATAAATCTTTACTTGATGTGATTGCAGAATTATTGCACATCTTACATAGTCCAGAACGTTTAATGGAAGTCATTCGTGAAGAGCTAGAAAAAATCAAAGCTCAATATAATGATGATCGTCTAACAGAAATTACTGCAAGCAGCGGTGATATTAATCTAGAAGATTTAATTAATCCTGAAGATGTTGTCGTCACTTTATCACACGAAGGTTATGTGAAATATCAACCACTTTCCGACTATGAAGCCCAACGCCGTGGTGGTAAAGGTAAATCAGCTACCAAGATGAAAGAAGAAGATTTCATTGAGAAGCTGTTAGTTGCCAATACACATGATACTATCCTCTGTTTCTCAAGCCGTGGTCGTTTATATTGGTTGAAAGTTTACCAATTACCGCAAGCAAGCCGTGGTGCAAGAGGTCGCCCAATCGTTAATCTATTACCACTTGAAGAGAATGAACGCATTACTGCTATCTTACCTGTGAAAGAATACGCAGAAGATAAATTTATTGTGATGGCAACAGCTGGTGGATTAGTGAAGAAAACCACGCTTACTGAATTTAGCCGTCCTCGTGCTAGCGGTATTATTGCGGTGAATTTGCGTGAAGATGATGAATTAATCGGCGTAGATATTACCGAAGGAAATAATGAAATTATGCTCTTCTCGGCGCAAGGTCGTGTTGTTCGCTTTGACGAAAATGCAGTCCGTGCAATGGGTAGAACCGCAGCAGGCGTGAGAGGAATTAAACTTGCTTTAACCAATGATATTTCTGATGAAGAAAATGATGCGGAAGACAGCAGTGATGAAAACGAACAAACACTTGATCTCACAATTGATAAAGTTGTTTCACTTGTTGTACCAAAAACAAATGGTGCAATCCTTACTGCAACACAAAATGGTTATGGTAAACGTACTGATTTAACAGAATATCCAACCAAATCACGTAATACGAAAGGGGTAATTTCAATCAAAGTGAGTGAACGTAACGGTAAAGTTGTTGCAGCTACTCAAGTTGAAGAAAATGATCAAATTATGTTGATTACGGATGCAGGTACATTAGTTCGTACACGAGTTGCAGAAATTAGTTTGGTTGGACGTAATACGCAAGGTGTTCGTTTGATTCGTACATCTGAAACAGAACAAGTTGTGAGTATGGAACGTATCTGTGATGATGACGATGACAGTAGCGAAGATATAACTGAATAAACAATCTACAATTTTTATATAAGGCGACGAAAGTCGCCTTTTTTCTAGTGTTTACCCTTGATTACTTATTGGAAGTGAAGTATTTTATGTCTAGACATCTAAACGTCTAATTGATTATTTATTATGAGGTATAAAAATGAGTAAATTATTCCCAAATGCAACACAACGTACTAAAGCACCATACCGTTTTGATATTGTTGGTAGTTTTCTTCGTCCAGAAACATTAAAACTTGCTCGTAGCCAATGTCAATGTGGTGATATTAGCTGTACAGATTTAAGAAAAGTTGAAGATCAAGAAATTAGTAAATTAGTTGAACATCAAAAACAAGTTGGTTTACACGCAGTAACCGATGGTGAATTCCGCCGTACATTCTGGCATATGGATTTCTTAGCAGCATTAGAAGGTGTAGAAGAAGTCGATGCAAAAAAATTCTCAGTGCAATTTAAACACCATAATGTTCGTCCAAGAACATTAAAAATTACAGGTAAAGTACAGTTCGGCAACCACCCATTCTTAGAACATTATCGTTCATTACAACAAATTGCAGGTGATTTTCCCGTTAAATTTACGATTCCATCACCAACAATGTTACATTTAATCTGCATTGTACGTGAAACAGAATATCAACCAATTGATCTCTATAAAGATAATCCGCAACAACTTTTAGCCGACCTCGCTCAAGCCTATCGTGATGCAATTACTAAATTCTATGAACTTGGTTGTCGTAATTTACAATTAGATGATACTAGTTGGGGAGAGTTATGTTCAGAAGAAAAACGAGCTGCATATGCTGAACGCGGTATTGATCTAGACCAATTAGCCAAAGATTATGTCAACCTAATTAATGAAGCAATCAAAGATAAACCTGAAGATATGACAATTACTATGCATATCTGTCGTGGTAACTTCCGCTCTACTTGGTTCTCTTCTGGTGGTTATGAACCTGTCGCTGAAACATTATTCGGACACTGTAAAGTAGATGGTTTCTTCTTGGAATATGACAGTGATCGTGCAGGTGATTTCAAACCACTTCGTTTTATTAAAGATCAACAAGTCGTATTAGGACTAATTACCTCGAAAAGTGGTGAATTAGAAGATAAAAATGCGATTATTGAACGGATTAAAGAAGCTACACAATATGTGGACATTAACCAACTCTGCTTAAGCCCTCAATGTGGGTTTGCTTCAACCGAAGAAGGCAATGTTCTTACCGAAGAACAACAATGGAAAAAACTTGAATTTATTCGTGAAATCAGTGAAGAAGTGTGGGGAAAATAACCCTATTTAAGCAAATAAATTTTTAATTTCTATTAAATCTAAGGCTACATCTTTTTATAAGATGTAGCTTTTTTATTCAACTTTACTATTAACAAAATAATTAATTCTCCCTTTTTTTAAACGATCTTGTAATGCAATGATTTATAAGGAAATATATAAGCTTAAAAAATTTAGGTTAATCAAGTCATTAATTCAATCATCCCTTGCTAATTCTATAATTATGGTCTTTAATAATGTAGTTCCCTGCCGCATAGGCAGCTTAGAAATAAGAAAGGTGTAATAGACAAATTTGTTGCTAAAAGTAGGCTTAAAGCCTTATAGTACAAGGCTTTAAGC
>NZ_JBHLWA010000023.1:0-14453 GCF_042433085.1 Gallibacterium melopsittaci | reverse complement strand
AAAAAGTAGGCTTAAAGCCTTGTACTATAAGGCTTTAAGCCTACTTTTAGCAACAAATTTGTCTATTACACCAAAATAGCGTGTTTTTTCTTGTAATTATTACCCCGAATATAACATTAACGACAAAAGTTATGTTTTATCACTGCTGTTGCAATTTCTTCAGTAATAAAATCATATATTTGCACACCACAAATATTTTGTTTTTCCATCTCTTGCCATAATTGTAAGGTCTGTGGATTAAGAATTTCTGCATAAGCATCAGGATAACCCAACTCACCATTAGTCGCACTAATATGATTGAGAAATAATTTTTCTGGTTCTACTGCTGAAGAACTAACATTTTGTCTAATTGCATTAAATTTATCTGTTACAACAGGCGCATTCCAATCATCTTGCAATACAATTTTTGTATTATTATGCCAAGGTAATGCCCATTGTTGCTGATTTAACCAATAAGTTTGCATCGTTGGTGGTGAACATTCCAAAGCAACAATTTTCCCAGCAACAGCTGATAAACAAGGAAAAGTAAAACTTTGATCATCAACTTTCCAATGATAAAAATACTCCTGATATTGTTCGATTACACTCCATAATGCCAGTTTATACTGATCAAAATCGTCTTTTTGTTCATTAGCATTTTGCACTCTAATAAACACAAATTCTTTTGGATGTTGTTTTAAAAAATAAATAAGTGAATCAAAGATGTCTTTTGCACTAATATTACTAATCCATTCTCGATGTGCTGCTACCATTTCCTTCCGCAAACGTAAATCAAAAAAACGTACACCAATTTGAAGTTGTTCTGCTAATGAAAGCATCTGCGTTTTATAATAACGTTGCTGACAAGATGCTGTCATCGTATCGTGTGTACCCGGAATAAACAGACGATGAATAGGAGTTTCTGGCTGGCACGCTGCCAACCAGTCAGTTAATAAAATAGTTTGCATAATTTATCCATTCTTTTGTTTTAGTTTTAACATTAAATGTGACATTAATGCAGCAACTAAAGCCAAAATAGCTAACCCAATAAAGGCATAAGCCAAAATATGAGTATCCGTCAAAAATTGTTTTGTGATATTCCCTGCACTATCTTTTTCTGGTGAAGTAACTAAACCGCCCAAAACAGCTGGTGCTATTAATGCTGGGAAATAACCTACTGTAATCGCAAAAGACATTGCTGATGATGAATGTTTCTTCGGCACATTAAACTCACCAATTGGTGCATAATATACACCACGAATCATAAAAATAATTGCAGAACATACCAACATCAAAACCACTAATAGCCAGAACATCGTAGAAGAGATTAAATTTATTGGTGGTGCATCTGGTGCGTACGCTTGTACTTCTGGATGATTACTAAAGAAAATAAATGCAATCAATCCTAAAATAATCGCCAATAAAATTTCAAAAGTACGCATAAAATGCATCGTAGACTTGAATACTTTTTCTACCAAAATAGTGGAAACAAGAGGTAACATTCTTAAAGCAATGACTGTCGTAGCAAATACTGCCGCCACCACGGCTGTTGTACCATAACCAGCTTGCAAATATCTTGCAAAATAAGTTCCTGCAGCAATAAAAGAACCATAGATACAAAACACATTAATACCAACTAGCCAAACAATGGGCAATTTAGCTACATGCCCAACACCTTTGATCGCTTCAAGTGTAGAAGAAACTTTAGTGTCATCATCTCCCACTTTTTGATCTCTTGGCACAGCAAAATACACCACTAATCCTGTTACAATGATTAAAATACAGCTTGTCGCCATCATTGTATGAGCAGTAAACTTCATCGCTAGCATTACTGTCCATAATAAAGACACTAAAAATGCTAATAAACCACGTCCAAATTCAAAGAAGCCAAATACTGCACCTTGATGCTCTGCTGTCGTAGAAATTCGCAACGCTTTAAAGTTTGCAGGTTTAAACAAGACTTCACTAAAGAATAACATTGAGAAAAAACATGCCAATAAAACAGGCATACTTAAGCCAGGTGAGTTTAATGTTAAGAAGAGTGAAATTGCTCCAACACCAACTGTTGATATCAGCATAATGTTCCGAATAGAAAAGCGATCTCCAACCCAACCTAGTGCAATTGTTCCCACAATAATCACTAAACCTTGCATTGAGTATAACTGCCCCGCTTGAGCATCTGTTACCCCTAATGCTGCGGGGAAGCCACCTGGTACACTATTTCGAATATCCCAAAACGCATAAATTAATTGAGCATTAATTGTGATTAAAATAATTTGGAAAAAGATTAGTGGCGTTAAACCGTATTTATTTAGAAAACTTTTCATAGATATACCTATTGGATTATAGAGACTTTTACTAATAACAACAGCTAATAGTCTGAATTTTAAAGATAAAAATATTTTTCTTGGTTATTCATTAAAATAAGATTAGTTCTCTTAGTGAGTACTAAATCAGCAATAACCATTTTTCCTTTATTGTAAAATCCGCATTAAATCCAGTTGTTGATAAACTTGCCGATTAGCCGCTGCTAATACAAAATTTCCATTCAACAACCCATTGTTGGCTAAAATATTATTTGCTGTACCACCTGCTTCGCGTACCAATAACATTCCCGCTGCACAATCCCAGCAATTCATATGTGGCTCATAATATGCGAGCAAACGTCCTGCTGCGACTTGAGCTAAACTCAATGCACCAGAACCATTACGCACATACATTCCACCCTTAGTTAATAATTGATGTAGGAAAGGTAAAATAATATCTGGAGGAACACGATGTGACATTCCTAAACCAACTAAACCATCTTGTACATTTGCAGCGGGATTAATTGTGTGCATTGGAGAATTATTTAAATATGCCCCTGCACCAAGCTGTGCGTGAAATAATTCATTATGTAGTGGATCAAAGACCATACCGATAACAATGTTATCTTTATATAATACTGCTATTGAAATACACCAAGCGTGCAATCCATTAAGGAAAGGACTCGTTCCATCAATCGGATCAACGATCCAACAGAATTCATTATCCAATCCAGCATAACCAGACTCTTCTCCTAGAAATCCATCTTCTGGAAATTGTTTAGCAATAGCTTTGCGAATAATAGTTTCTACAGTTTTATCTGCCAAACTAACTTGATCTTGTTTATCACCTTTTTTACATTCAACCACTAATTCGTTTCTATTGAGATAGTAGGATAAAGCTATATTCCCTGCTTGTTTGATAAGATCAATAGAGAATGCATAACGATTTTGAATTTTTTCATCCATAACATTACCTATAAGAATAAATAATCTAGAATTATTACCAATAAAATTGGTAATTTTTTGGATATTATTCTTTTAAATTTGATTTAAAAAGAATAAATTTTTAAAAATGAGATAAAGATCAAATATTTTTTTCAAAAATATAAAATTTTAATTCTTAAATAATTAAAAAGAAAAAATATAGTTCATAAAAGATCATCTTCTAACTCAACAACTTACTATAAAGAGGTATCTTTTCCTTTTAGATCAAAAAAATTGGGTCTTTTGTTTGCGACTTGTTATCAGATTATTTAAAATTCTAGACGTTTTTATTTTTGATTTTTTATTATGTGGGAATGGCGAATTTTTCGCCAATATAAGAGTGATTTATGGCAATTTTGGTGTTAGGTATTAACCATAAAACAGCGACTGTCGCATTACGCGAAAAAGTTGCGTTTAATGATGAAAAGCGTCAAATTGCACTACAGCAATTACAATCCGAATTAGCAGAAAGTGCAGTTATCGTTTCAACTTGTAATCGAACTGAAATCTATCTACATCAGCGTCAAATTTCTCCACTTGAAAATAGTGAACAGAACCAGCAATGGGTCGCTAATATTAAACTTTGGTTTGCACAATTACATCAATTAACTTTAGATGAATTACAATCTGCATTATATATTCAGCAAAACCAACAATGTGTAACGCATTTAATGCGAGTAGCTTGTGGACTTGATTCACTTATCTTAGGTGAGCCTCAAATTCTAGGACAAGTAAAACAAGCATACCAATTCAGTGAAATCTTTTATCAACAACAGAATACTGTTATTTCTACTGAATTATCTCGCTTGTTCCAAAAAACATTCTCTACGGCAAAACGTGTTCGTACTGAAACTGAAATTGGAGGAAATGCTGTTTCTGTAGCATATGCAGCGTGTAGTTTAGCAAGACAGATTTTTGATTCATTCAAACGCTTACGTATTTTATTAGTGGGAGCAGGTGAAACTATTGAATTAGTTAGTCGCCATCTTCTCCAACACGGTGCTAAACATATTATGATTGCTAATCGTACTGTAGCGAATGCTCAAGCCTTAGCTGAACGTGTTGGTGGGCAAATGGATGTGCTTTCATTGGATCAGTTACAAGAAGGATTAAACTTAGCTGATATTGTTATCTCTTCTACTGGTAGTTCAGAGATTTTAATTACTGAACAAATGGTTAAATCTGCACAAAAACAACGCAGATTCGATCCAATGCTCATCATAGATATTGCAGTTCCTCGTGATGTTGAAGAGAGCGTAAATAAGTTAGAATCAGTTTATCATTACAGCGTAGATGATTTACAAAATATTATTCAGCACAATATGCAGCAGCGAGAAAATGCATCTTTAGCTGCAGAAGCGATTATTACTGAAGAATGTGCAGATTTCTTTTTGTGGTTAAAACTACATCAATCATCTAATTTAATTAAAACATATCGCCAACAAGCAGAACAAATCCGCTTGGAGTTACTTGATAAAGCGATGCTTTCTCTACAACAAGGCACTGATAGTGAAAAAGTGTTACAAGAGTTAAGTTATAAATTAATGAATCGTTTATTGCATACACCAACACAGGTCATGCAAGAACTGGTTAAATCAGGTGAAACCGCTGGCTTACAATTATTTTCTCGTTCCTTAGGACTAGACGAACAAGATAAACAGGAGTAATTAATGTCATCTCCCTTTATTGGCTTTCATCATATTGCCTTAATCGTATCCAATTATGAAGTTTCCAAACATTTTTATGTCAATATTCTTGGAGCAGAAATTATTGCAGAAACTTATCGTGAGGCTCGTGATAGTTATAAATTAGATTTACGCTTTGCTGATAATAGTCAGATCGAATTATTTTCTTTTCCAACTCCACCAGCTAGGTTAACCAATCCTGAGGCGTGTGGTTTAAGGCACTTAGCATTTAAAGTAGAAGATATTGAGGCAACAATTAATTATCTTAAACAGCATCAAGTGGAATGTGAGCCTGTAAGGATAGATGAATTGACTGGCAAACAATTCACTTTTTTCAAAGATCCTGATGGCTTACCCCTAGAATTGTATCAATGGAGTACTGAATAGTACTCCTCTTTTACTTTTTCAATACAAACCACCATATAAAATTCTCATCAACATCTTTTTCAAAAATTGAATTCATATTTAGGACTTATTTAAATCTTCTTTCATCCAAATACTATTATTTTTACTCTTCTTAATACCTCTATACTCTAAAAATAGATTTAATATTTTATTCTCTACCAAAAAAGAAAGCCCCAATATAGGGGCTTTCCAAAGAATAACTAAAAACGTTCTAATTAGTATGCTAATACTGCACGACGATCTTTAGCGTAGTCAGCTTCAGTATGACCTAATACAGCTGGTTTTTCTTCACCATAAGAGATTGTTGATAATTGACCAGCTTGAACGCCTTTACCTGCTAAGTAGTTTTTAACTGCATCAGCACGACGTTGACCTAACGCGATGTTGTATTCTGGAGTACCACGTGGGTCAGTGTGACCTTCAACTTGTACTTTAGCAGAAGAATCTGTTAAGTATTGTGCGTGAGCATCTAATAATTGAGCATATTCTGGTTGGATATCGTATTTATCGAAACCGAAATATACTGTGTTGTAGCGTTGTTGTAATTCTTGAGCAGTCATATTACCGTATAGTTTACCTTGTTGGTCAGCTGCTTTATCAGAGCTGCTACAAGCTGCTAACGCTAATACTGGTGCTGCAACCATTAACACTTTAGCTAATTTTTTCATTTTATTCTCCTTAATTTTGAGTTAAATATGGTGACCAAGCAGGGAATTTGATTTGTCCACCCCCTGAACCTGGTAACCTTGCTTTGAAACGTCCATCAGAGGACACTAATTGTAACACCTTACTTACACCTTGTGTAGAACTATAAATTACCATAGTTCCATTTGGCGCAAAACTAGGGCTTTCATCTAGGAAAGTCGAAGTTAATGCTGTAATACTTCCACTTTCTAAATCTTTTTTCACCAATTTATTACCATTAACCATCACGATTTCTTTACCATCTGGCGACATTTCTCCACTATAGCTATTGCCTGGAGGACTAATTAATGTCGCACCGCCACCATTTGCACCCATCATATAAACAGCAGGTGCACCGCCACGGTCTGAAGTAAAGATAATTGATGAACCATCTGCTGACCAACTTGGTTCAGTGTTATTACCACTACCACTGGTTAGCTTAGTTGGTGTACCACCATTAACACCCATAACATAAATATTTAATACACCATCTTCACTAGAAGCGAAAGCTATACGAGAACCATCTGGTGAAAATGCTGGTGCTCCATTATGGCCTGGTAATGATGCAATAATTTTACGTGATTTACTAGCAAGATCTTGCAAAACCAATAAAGATTTTTTCTTTTCAAACACGCTATAAGCTAATTTTTTACCATCAGCAGACCAAGATGGTGACATAATTGGTTGTGAACTATGGAACACATTAAACGCATTATACCCATCATAATCAGACACTTGCAAATCATAAGAACCTGAATTATTTTGAATAACATACGCAATTCTAGTTCTAAATGCTCCACGGATACCTGTTAATTTCTCAAAAACTTGGTCACTAACTGTATGTGCTCCCCAACGAATCCACTGTTTTGTTACAGTATAAGAACTTTGTGCTAATACTGCACCAGGAGTACCTGATGCACCTACAGTATCAACTAATTGGTAAGAAATATTAAAACCTCCATTCGCAGGAGTAACTTGACCAACAACAATCGCATCAATACCTAATGCAGACCAAGCTTGTACATTCACTTCACCTGCTGAAGTTGGTTGTTGTGGCATTCTATCTACTGGAATTGGATTGAATTTACCACTAAAACGTAAGTCTGAAGAGATAATATCCGCAACATCTGCAGGTGGTGTACCTGGTGCATTCCATTTAAAAGGAACGACAGCAATTGGTCTTGCACTATCAACCCCTTCATCGATCACAATGCGTACTTCAGCAAATGCTTGCGTTGCTTGCATTATTAGGCACATCACACCTAATATCCATGTATAAATAATTTTTTTCATCATAAGGATTCTCTTCCTATGCATAACTATTTCAATTTAAAGTCAATTACTGGATTTTGATATTTTCTATATACCGCATCAGATGGTGGCTCTGGTACTTTCTTAGTCAGCGCAACCGCTCTTAATGCAGAAGTACAAATATCATCTGGACCAGAAACTTTATGATAACTCAGTATTGTTCCATCTCTCGCCAATTCAATTTGTACGGTACAAACTTTATTAGCGAAACTTGCATCTTTCAACCAACGACGTTGAATTTCTCGTTTAATAATAGCAGTATATTGATCACCGACTACATCGCCCTCACCAGCACCACCACCGCCACTTGATCCTTCTGAACCTTTACGATTTTGATTGCTGCCTTTGCTACTGCTACCACCACCAATATCACCATTATTAAGGAAATCATCCAACGCATTTTGTTGAGCTAAACGTTGAGCTTTTGCCTCTGCATCAGCTTTTGCTTTCGCTGCAGCTTTAGCTTCTGCTGCCGCTTTTGCTTTTGCCTCTGCTGCGGCTTTAGCTTTGGCTTCAGCGGCGGCCTTAGCTTTTGCCTCTGCTTCTGCTTTTTCTTTTGCAGCTTGTTCCGCTTTAGCTTTTGCTTCTGCAGCAGCCTTTTCAGCTTTTTCTTTCGCTTCTTGCTCTGCTTTGGCTTTTGCCTCTGCTGCAGCTTTTTCAGCTTTCTCTTTTGCCGCTTGTTCTGCTTTAGCCTTTGCTTCTGCCGCTGCTTTTTCAGCTTTTTCTTTCGCTTCTTGTTCTGCTTTAGCTTTCGCTATTGCAGCAGCTTTTTCAGCTTTCTCTTTTGCCTCTTGTTCCGCTTTAGCTTTTGCCTCTGCAGCAGCCTTTTCAGCTTGTTCTTTTGCTAATTGTTCGGCTTTTTCTTTGGCAGCTTTTTCAGCTTTTTGTTTAGCTTCTTGTTCAGCTTTCTCTTTTGCTGCTTGTTCAGCCTTTTCTTTTGCTTCCTCAGCAGCTTTTTGTGCTTCTTGGCGTTCTTTTTCTGCTAACTCTTTACTTTGTTGCTCTCTTTCTTTATCGGCAACCTCTTGTTTAGATGGTGGATTACCTTTTTTCTCTTGTTGTAATCTACCCCACTCTTGAGCAGCAGCACCAGTATCAACCATTATTGCACCTAATACCTCACCATTTCCTTCTCCACCACCCATTGGTCTGACCTCTTCTAGTCTTGAACCAATAAATAACAAAGCAAAAAGCAAGATGTGCAAGACAATTGAAATCAAAACTGCTTTTTTGAATTTCTGTTGCTGATTATATTGCACAATTTTATCCTAATTCTCTTATAGTGGATCTGTCATTAAACCCACACTCTTTATTCCTGCTGTATGCAGTAAATTTAACCCTTTGATAATCTCTTCATATGGCGCCTCTTTTGCTCCACCAACTAAAAATAGAGTGGTGTTATCTTTCTCAAAGGCTTCTTTTGCCATCTGTACTACCATTTCTTCTGTTAAATTTTCATTCCGCACACCATCAATAGAAAGCGTATATTGGCTTGTACCATTGACCTCTAAAATAACAGGTGTTTTATCTTCATTTGAAACCGTTTGGCTATCCGTAGAATCTGGTAAATCTACTTGCACACTTTGACTAATAATTGGTGCCGTAGCCATAAAAATTAATAACAAAACCAACAATACATCGAGAAATGGTACGATATTAATCTCAGATTTAATTGATCGGTTTTGACGACGACGGTATTGCATAATGTCCTCTTTATTTACGACTTCATTAATTAGTTATGAATATTATTTTGACCAAACACTTTGCGGTGCAAAATTGTCGTAAATTCATCAATAAAGTTTGCATAGTTTTGTTCAAGTTTATTTACTCTTAAACTTAAACGGTTATATGCCATTACTGCTGGGATTGCCGCAAAAAGACCAATTGCTGTAGCAATTA
This sequence comes from Gallibacterium melopsittaci, assembly GCF_042433085.1. Taxonomy (NCBI): domain Bacteria; kingdom Pseudomonadati; phylum Pseudomonadota; class Gammaproteobacteria; order Pasteurellales; family Pasteurellaceae; genus Gallibacterium; species Gallibacterium melopsittaci. The sequence goes on along the minus strand of NZ_JBHLWA010000023.1, from coordinate 5,200 downwards.
ATGCTTCTGCAATCCCTGGCGCAACCATTTGCAAAGTAGCTTGTTTTACATTACTTAACGCCATAAATGCATGCATAATTCCCCATACCGTACCAAATAACCCGATATATGGACTGACTGATGCAACTGTTGCTAAGAATGGTACTGTATTTTCTACATCTTCAATTTCACGATTCATCGCTAAATGCATTGCTCTTGAACTACCTTGAAGAATAGATTCTGAAGCATTTGGATTAGCCTGTTTTAAACGAGAGAATTCTTTATAACCAACAAAGAAAATCTGTTCACTACCAGATAATCCATCACGACGATTAGATAATCCTTCATAAATTTTAGTTAAATCTTCACCTGACCAAAAACGCTCTTCAAAGCTCACTGATTGTTTAAGTGCTTTAGAAAGAATTTTGCTCCGTTGAATAATGATTGCCCAAGAAATAATTGAAAATAGGACTAGAATTGAGATCACTATCTGTACAACTAAACTTGCCTTAATAAATAAATCGAAAAAATTCAATTCAGACATTTAATACTCCATAACTGTCTATTACGGTCTTTCATATTTGAGTAAGGTTTTGATTTCTTGAGGAATAGCGGTGGGTTTCATGAGAGTTATTTTTACGCAAGCTATACTAACTTTTGCCGAACAATAAAGTTGGTCACCTTTAGTCAACTTTTGTGTAAAAATCAAACTGGCGTTTTTAACTTCAACTAAAGTCGTTTCGACGGTTAATAAATCGTCTAAGCGAGCTGGGTAGCGGAAATCAATTTCCATCTGTTTAACAACAAAAGCAATATCTTGCTGTTGAATAAGTTCATTTTGAGAGGCACCTTTTTCTCTCAAGAATTCTGTTCTAGCTCGTTCAAAAAAATGAAGATAGCGAGCATGATAAACAACACCTCCCGCATCTGTATCTTCATAGTAGATGCGAACTGGAAAAATTGAATGATTATTCATTGCTTTGCTATCTGTTTTCTCTATAACAAAAAAGTTTCGCTATTCTAATGAACGTCAAAATTAACTGCAATAGGGGCATTAAAAAATTTTTTATTTTTTAAACAAAAAAGTAAATCATGCCTAAAGTTAATACTGCAACGAAATATGCAATCAACGGTAAAAACAGTAATTTCCAAATCGTTCTATAGAGTTCCAAACCAAACCCATGAATCCATAATGTTGCCACACTCCAAAAGATAATTAAAGTATAAATAGGTGAGATACCACCTAAGTTTAATGCGAAGAATTCAGTGTGAGTAAATATGGAGATTGTTAATATAATAGCGAGTATGAACGAAAGGGCTCTTAATGAGCCCTTATTTGTTAATTGATAAAGTGATTGAATCATATGTTCAGATTACTCATCAAATTTTCCAGTTTTTTCAATACTGATATTAATAATTGCAGTAAGACAAACTGCTAACAATACGCCCAAAACCCAAGTTACATAAAACATATTTTTCTCCTTAGTATAATGAGTGTTTGTTATTTTCGATGAAGCTTTCATCGATACGTCCAAACATCTTAATATAAGACCAGATGGTGTAACTTAATAGGATAACAACAAACACAAGTGCAAAACCTAACATTAAGGTTAATGTTAATTTGCTTGAGCTTGAATCCCATAATAATAAGCTCATTTCTGGATGAGTAATTGATGGCATTAAGAATGGGAACATTGAAACGCCACAAGTTAAGATAATGCCTGCCATTGTCAATGATGAGAAGAAGAAGGCAAATCCAGAACGGTCTGCTTTAGAAAATACAATATTTAATAATGCAGAAACTACCGCTAATACTGGGAAAATCCATAATACTGGCATTTCTTTATAGTTATTGAACCATGCACCTGTTTGTACAGCAACTTCTTTGCCAAATGGTGAAGTTGGTGCATTGTGATCAATAGCACTTGTTACTACATAACCATCTTTGAAAAGCAACCATACTCCAGCTAATACGAATGTAACTAAAGTTACCACCGCACCAACTTGTGAGATTACTCTGGCACGATTGCGTAAATCCGCAGTAGTTTTCATTTGTAACCACGCAGCACCTTGTGTAGTAAGCATTGCTAAACTTAATACACCACAAAGAAGTGCAAATGGATTTAATAATTCAAAGAATGTACCTGTATATTTCACTTGTACAATAGAAGAAAATTCAAATGGTACACCTTGTAATAAATTACCGAATGCTACACCGAATACAAGTGAAGGAACAAATCCACCTACAAATAATCCCCAATCCCAAGCAGCACGCCAAGTTGGATTATTAATTTTTGCACGATATTCTAAACCTACTGGGCGGAAGAATAACGCTGCTAAAACTAAAATCATAGCAATATAAAAGCCTGAGAATGATGTCGCATAAATAAGAGGGAATGCAGCAAACATCGCACCACCAGCAGTTAATAACCAAACTTGGTTACCATCCCAGTGAGGTGCAATGGAGTTAATCATGATACGTTTTTCCACTTCTCTTTTACCTGCAAAAGGAAGAAGTGTTAAAACCCCCATATCAAATCCATCAGTAACTGCAAATCCAATAAGCAACACACCTAAGAGGATCCACCACACAAATCGTAGAAATTCATAATCAATCATGATTTAGGCTCCTGCTTATTTAGTTGATTGTTCAAAATAGTAGCGACCTGTTTTCAATGCGCTTGGGCCAAGTCGGCTATATTTAAACATAAGATACATTTCAGCAATTAAGAAGATTGTATAGAGTAAGCAAATTAACCCAATTGAGAACCAAAGATCTCCTGTGGTTAACGCAGAGTTTGCTACGCCTACTGGTAATACTTCATAAATCGCCCAAGGTTGTCTGCCGTACTCAGCTAAGAACCAACCTGCTTCAATACCAACCCATGGAAGTGGGAGGCCATAGAGTAATGCTTTAAGTAAGAATTTATTTGATCCCACTGTTTTTCTTACATTTGCAACTAATGCCCAAATGAGAAGAATTAACAATAAACCACCCGCAAGCATCATAATACGGAATGACCAGAATGTCGGTCCTACATCAGGAATTGTATCTGCTGCAGCTTGTTTTATTTGTGCGTCAGTTGCATCTACAACATTATCTGTATAACGTTTAAGTAATAAGCCATAACCAAGATCTTTTTCTACTGCTTTAAATTGTGCAATAGTATCTGCATCTTTTTGACCAGAACGAAGTTTTTCCAATAAACCATATGCAGTCATACCATTACGAATACGTTCTTCATTTTGTACACGTAATTCATTTAACCCTGTAATTTCTTTATCTAAAGAACGAGTTGCAATAATACCTGCTGCATAAGGAATTTGTAATGCAAACTCATTACGGCCTTCTGCTGAGTTTGAAATAACCGCAACATTCCATGCTGCTGGAGCTGGTTCAGTATTCCATTCCCCTTCCATTGCTGCTAATTTTGTTGGCTGTTCTTCACCAATTATGTATCCAGATTCATCACCCATTATTAATACTGAAAATACAGCAATAAATCCAAAAGTTGCACCAACAGAGAATGAACGTTTTGCAAATCCTAAATCACGCCCTTTAAGGAGATAATATGAACTTACTGCTAACACAAACATTGCACCTGAAACATAACCTGCAGAGAGTGTGTGCACAAATTTAGTTTGCGCAATTGGGTTTAACCAGAGATCTAAGAAACTGGTCATCTCCATACGCATAGTTTCAAAATTGAACTCTGCGCCGTGTGGTGCTTGCATCCAGCCGTTAGCAACAAGAATCCACATTGCAGAAAGATTTGAACCAAAAGCCACACAATAAGTTGCTAATAAGTGTTTTGCCTTGGTTAATCTATCCCAACCAAAAAAGAATAAACCAACGAATGTAGATTCTAAGAAGAAAGCAAGTAATGCTTCGATAGCTAATGGTGCACCGAAGATATCACCTACATAGTGTGAATAATAAGACCAGTTAGTACCAAATTGGAATTCCATTGTAATCCCAGTTGTTACCCCTAGAGCAAAGTTAATACCAAATAACTTACCCCAGAACTTAGTCATATCTTTATATACCTCTTTACCAGTCGTTACATAAATGGTCTCCATTATCACAAGAATAAATGAAAGACCTAATGTAAGTGGTACGAATATAAAGTGGTATAGTGCAGTTAATGCAAACTGCAATCTCGAGAGTTCAACGACGTCTAACATCTCATAACCTCTTGTACCTAATACAACTTTTCCAAATATAGATTACAAATCTTGTAATCACCCCACATAGCTATCAATTAATTACTGACAATTAATGAATGAGCTCTTTTTCATATCAAACTCAGACCAAAGATATGATTTATTTCTGAGCAGAAATAAAAGATAACTCTAACCGTTTAATACATCTTTTATTCTACTCCTAAAAATAGGGTATAGGAAACCTTAAAAGTTTTAAATCGATCACAAAATAGCTATTAAAATCAAAAAAATAAATTTAAAAATAAATAATATTTTTGATGTAAATCAATTTTTATATTTTATTAACATTTTATTAAAAATATTACATCAAATTAGTTCTTCAAACGCCTCTCTTCTTTCAAGTAAAAAATAATTCGACTTGCTAGACAAAAGAATATTTTTTTGCTATTTTTCGGTAGATTTTTTCAACAACATCTTAATTGCCTCTATTCAGGATCTTTATGTTTAAAATTTTGTTTTTATCTACTGCTGCTTCTTTAATGATTTCTTCTAGTGTCTTAGCGGCTATGCCAAATAATTTACCAACACAATGCCAACAACTCTTCCAACAAACTGAAGATTTAATCGCTGAAGCAGAAAAGCAGCCAGGCACTCATCCGCAACTTGCCAATATCAAAAATAAACTATCTGAAAGCAAACAAAAAATTTTACAAATGAGTGTTGAACACCAAATTAAAAGCTGTGATAAAGGATTAGTTGCATTAAATACCTTAAAAGGTAAAGAAGATTAATTAAAATAAAGATTTTTCTTATCTTAAGTACAGATTTAAAATATATCTATTTGTATAAAATCTGTACTATTTTTTTATCTTCTTCCAAATCCTTACTTGTACTTTTATTCTTGATTACCCATTTATTAATAATATTAATTTTCATCTCCTAGCAATATAACTAACACTTGAAAATTATTTTTATGAAAAACTTTGGTGTAATAGACAAATTTGTTGCTAAAAGTAGGCTTAAAGCCTTATAGTACAAGGCTTTAAGCCTACTTTTT
>NZ_JBHLWA010000022.1:270-672 GCF_042433085.1 Gallibacterium melopsittaci | reverse complement strand
CTTTAGTGGTATCACCACCTACTGTTACGCTACCTTTATCAGCTGCGCTTGCACTCCCTGCAGTTGCCGATTCCGTGCCTTGAACGGTAACGTTTGAATTTTCGCCAGTCGCTGTTGCTGCACCAGTAACCGAAGCATTTTTGGTATTATCGCCACCAACAGAAACAGCCCCACCATTTTTTGCTGAGGTTGCATTAGCTTTAGCTGTTTCTCCAGAAACATTAACTTGTGAATTTGCACCATCAGCTGAAGCGGTGCCTTTCACTTCACCTTTGCCGCCAGTCTCATTTGCACCAGTGATATTGACCACACCGCCATTGTCTGCAGTAGCATCTTTTTCCGCTGTTGCAGTTTTTCCACTTACAGTAACAGTTGAAGTGTCATCGCCATTTTTACCACTTG
>NZ_JBHLWA010000022.1:0-192 GCF_042433085.1 Gallibacterium melopsittaci | reverse complement strand
CATTAATATCCCCACCGTTGGTTGCTTGAGCAGTGCCAGTAAGTGAAGCTGCTTTAGTGGTATCACCACCTACTGTTACGCTACCTTTATCAGCTGCGCTTGCACTAGCTGCGGTTGCTGATTCCGTGCCTTGAACGGTAACGTTTGAATTTTCGCCAGTCGCTGTTGCTGCACCAGTAACCGAAGCATTTT
>NZ_JBHLWA010000021.1:0-36861 GCF_042433085.1 Gallibacterium melopsittaci | reverse complement strand
TGAGGGGCATGTGAAGTAATAGGCCCTTATAGGGTAGCCTAAAAACCGCACGTTTTACGTGCGGATTGTTATTATTTCATTTTTCATACTAAAGCTAATTTAAATTCCTGTTGTTTTAATCTCTGCACCACTACATCTGAAAGATTAGAATCCGTTACAATATCCGTAAATTGTGGTAGTTGTGCTACGCTAAATAATGAATATTTTCCATATTTACTACTATCAGCAACTAAAACTCTACGTGCAGCATTACGTAACAAATAGCTTTTTAAATTCGCTTTATCTTCTGTAGGAGCTGTCACCCCTTTTTCCAAACTCCAAGAATTACAACTCACAAAGGCAAGGTCTGGATTAATACTTTGTAATAATTGGATACTATGATTTCCAATACAAGATTGACTTGAATTATCAATATAACCACCAGTCAACATCAAATCGATCTGTTTATACTCAGATAAAAACAACGCAATATGCAGATCGGTAGTAATCACTCGTAACGGCAAATGTGCAACTTTCTTAGCAATACAGAGTGTCGTTGTTCCTGCATCTAATACAATCGAGTCACCAGCTTTAATGAAAGAAGCAACATAATCTGCAATTCGTGCCTTTTCCACCACAAATTTTAATTGTTTTTCATTTGTAGTTGGTTGGGAAGCAATAAACTTATTTAGACTGACACCACCATGTGTACGAATAATCGAACCTTGTTCATTTAACTTAATCAGATCTCGTCTGATGGTTGCAGGAGAGGCTGATGTTACTTTTACTAATTGATCAACCGTTGCAATATTGTTGTTCTTTAAAAAAAGCAGAATTTGTTCTAAACGATCGGGGGACATAATACACTCGCAATATTAAGGCATACATTAAAACTTAATGTATGCCTGATAAGAAATGGCTTAATTATTCACTAAATTCTTATTTTTCTCAAATCCTTCGATCTTGAACTAAATTTATACTCTTTCTTTAATCATACGTAATAAATCCTTATTACCAAATCCTCCTGACTTAGTCATAACAATTAATCCTTGATATTTAGTATTATCAATTTTGCATAACGGGACTCCTGGTACAATAGAAAATAATAATCGCATTTCAGTAATATTCATCTTATTCAATAACATCGCAGCTCCATCACCACCAAATAAAATTAGCGAATCAAAATGCTCATTGTCCAGACAAAATAATCCTAGTTCTGCTAAATCTTTTGCAAGAATCCTAGCAATACTATTTATATTCCCATCTTGTACAGGTGCTTTTGTTGGATTAGCTCTAATAATAACATTATCTTTACTAGATTTAATTAATACACCTAATTGTTGTTTCAAAGCACTTGAAGATATTTCATGATTTAACAATTGTAATGGTGAAGGATTAAATACTATTGAACTACCACCAGCATGAGAAATATATTCATCTACTTGCTGTTGACTAGTTTCATGAATAGATGTTACTAAAATTAAAGATCTTCCTAATGATAGATTTTTATTACTGCTCTCACCATAAATATTAAATTGCATATCTAATTTATTTGCCAAACCTGCAGAACCTACGGGAATAATACTATTTCCAAGATCATTAATAACATTTCCAATGATTGACAAATCATCTTCTGTTACTGCATCAATGATAAATTGATCAGAAGAAGATGATAGTATTTGCTTTATCAATTCCTTTTCGGTTTTACCAGTTAAAAGTACTGCATTAGGTAATAAATCCACCATTTTAGACGATAATACTGGGCAAATAGCATCCTTGCCTGATGGAGTATCTTTAACAGGAACATCATTCACATATAAAATTCCATTATGAATAGTTCTTCCCATTTCAGGATAAGCAGAACAAATAATAGCTTTTGCATTAGGATATAATCTTTTCCATGCTTTTAATGCACCATCTATTTGATATTTAACAGATCCCCTCATTGTAGAATCTATTTTCAAATATAATTGTGTAATGCCATTTTTAATTCCTGCAATAACAGCATCATACGTTCTATCACTTGCCAAGTTACCCAAAGCCCTAGAATCCGTTGAAACTGTAAATACATTTGCTTGAGAAAAATCCGCCATATTCAACGATTCATCATTAGTTTCTAATATAGTGGAATATCCTTTGCTAGCAAACATTATCTCCGTATCATTAGCACCTGTAAGATCATCAGCTACAACTAATAAACGATTTTCTTTCATCTTAAAGTTCTCCTTTTTTATCTTCCACTAAGCCACCTTGGCGTTTTAATACCCATGCAGCTAATAAAGGAGCTACAATAGCTGATACAAGTACCGCTGCTGCAATTTGTGCAGTAGCTGTTTGAACATAAGGGGCAAAGCTTGGATCTGCTTGAACTACAATCTCTGGTGTAATAATTGCATTCCCCGCTGTACTGCCAGCAGCGAAACCAATTCCAGATAAGTTACCTCTTCTTAAAATAGCTTTATAACCAAAGAAAACTAAAAATCCAGTTAAGACTGATGACAAGATACCTAAAATAATTCCTGTTGCTCCACCAGTAACAATTGCATGTAAATTAATTCCTGTACCTAGTGCAAAAGCAAAGAAAGGAATCACAATTGCTCCTGTTGGTTTCATTAAATTAGTCCACTTTTGATCCAAGTTTCCAATTACCATACCTATTAGCAAAGGTAATACAGCAGCCAACATCAAAGAAAAAGGAATATCTGCTAATCCAGATGCACCCAAAAAAAGTAAAACAAAGAATGGCCCATCATTTACAGCAGATGCAATATAAGCTCCTCTATCTCGATAATCTCCATATTTACCAGTGAATGCTAACCAAATACCTCCATTTGAATTCGCTACAACAGTAAGCATTGCTAACAAAGAAATACCCAAAATACCATCATTACCAAGAATTAACCCTAATAGAGTAACTAGTGCTGCTGGAATAATCGTTTTAAATAATAAAACAACTCCTGTATGAGCTAAAACAGGCCCAGAACTTCTTAATGTAATTTGCATACCAGTTGAAAAAATTAATAATGCAATTAATGGCCCAGCAGAAGACTTAAATAATGCCGTGGTAAACGAACCCAATCCGAGAAAATTTGGGAAAAATGTACCTATAATCGACCCCAATACCAAAGGAATAACCATCGCACCACCAGATATTTTATTCATACCATCATACAAAGAGACTATTGATTGAGAAGTTTGATTAGCTGACATACAGTTCTCCTTACACTATGTGTATAATTTATTTAGTAAACTTAATTTGTGCCATTTGTGCTGCAAGATAAAGTGCTTCACTCATACTTTTACTATCAGCAATACCTTGGCCAGCAATAGGGAAGGCTGTTCCGTGATCAACAGATGTACGAATAAATGGTAACCCCACGGTAACATTTACACCTGTATCAAAGCCTAATAATTTGATTGGAATATGACCTTGGTCGTGATACATCACGACTACAATATCGAATTCATCTAGGTTAGCAGCTCGATGAAAAACTGTATCTGGAGGAATTGGACCAAATACATTAATGCCTAATGCTCTAGCCGCATCAATCGCAGGGACAATCTCCTTACTATCCTCATCGCCAAACATACCATTTTCACCAGAATGTGGATTTAGCCCAGCAACAGCTACTCTTGGCACTTTGAAACCTAACATTTTGGCATTTTCATCAGCTAATTTAATAACTGTTAAAACTCTTTCTTTCTTAACTAAATCACACACCTTACGTAATTGAACATGCGTTGTTACATGAATCACACGTAATTTTGGACTTACTAACATCATTGAATAATCTTTTGTACCACTCAATATTGCTAATATTTCAGTATGCCCTGGGAACATCTTGCCACCAGCATGTAAAGCCTCTTTATTTAGTGGTGCAGTCACTACTGCATGAATTTTGTTTGCCATCGCATACTGTACAGCCTGTTCTATATATTCATATGCTGCACATCCCGCTCTTGGATCGACATGTGAATAAGGTAAATCTGCAGCTACATTATCTAAATCTACTAAATCAATATAACCATACTCTGATGAAAATCCTTCCAACTCATTAATCACTCTAAGTTTTAATGGTGACTTTAATAGCTCGATTGCTCTAGCCATTATTTTTTTATCCCCAATAACAAGGGGGTGAGCAAGCTCATACAAATGTTGATCAGCAAGTGCTTTTACAATCACTTCTGCACCAATACCTGCAGCATCTCCCATTGTTATTCCTAAAATTGGTTTCATTTTATACTCCTTGAACAATGAAAATTAAGTTTGTGATTAAAGTTAATCACAATTAATAAAATCAAACAATAAAATACATTTAATCTCTTCTAAAGAAAGAATGTTTAAATTTCAAACATTGAAATCTATTCTACCATTCTCAATTTTCCCATTATCTCAATCATAAAATTAAGATTAAAAACAATGATATAAAAAACAATACTATCAAAAAGATTACAAACTTTTGATACGACTCAGTATATAGAAGTAAAAAAACAAAAACTGTGCGAGAGATCACATTTTGATCAAAAACAATCAAATAGATTTTATTTAATCAAAATAATGATTTTTTAGTCATAAAAAAGCCAACTACAAGAGTTGGCAAGGTGAGTTAAGGAAGAATAATTAAGAAACAATATTTATTTAGTAAACTTATTGGCGTAGGCTTCCGTATTGATCCATTGATGATCTTTTTCCCAAGTAAAACGCCATTTTCTTACTGGACCAGCCATCACATTTAAATAATAGTTATTATAGCCAGCAATCGTTGCGACTGGGTGATAACCTTTAGGAACTTGAACGACATCTCCATCATATACCGCCATACATTCATCTAAACTGCGGTCATCGGTATAAACACGTTGTAAGCAGAAGCCTTGACTTGGTTCAAAACGATGATAATAGGTTTCTTCTAAGTAAGTTTCTGTTTCACAATTTTTCTGATCGTGCTTATGGCTTGGGAAAGAGCTCGTACATCCTTCGTCAGTAAAGACTTCAACTACCAGTAATGCATCTGCTGGTTCAGTTTCTGGCAAAATATTATGTACCAAACGTTTATTATTACCATAGCCTCGCTTTTCAACGCCAACATCTTCTGGTGTGATCAAGCGTACAGGTAAGTTACCTTGACTTGGTGCTCGACAAATTGCAATTTCTGTTTCACTTTCTGCTAAAATTTGAACATTTTTATGATGAGGAACATATAACGAATAAGGTGGAATACGTTCAAATGGTGATTGGCGATTACCAATACGTTCATAAGTTTTACCGTCAACTTCAAACGTTGCATACCCCCTTATCATCACAAAACAGACTTCCGTTTCTGACGTATCAAATTGATACTGTTTGCCTACTGACAAATGCAATAATTCAAAGCCAACATACTCCCAACCTGCACTTGCTGGAGTGATTTTTTGACGAAAACCATCAATAATTTTTTTTGATTTGGCTAATAATTGACTCATAAAAACCTCTTTTTTATATACATTATGCTAATTAGAAAGTTACTCAAGTATAGGTCATAAAAGCTGATCAATGAACTTTGTTTTTTCTAAGATACAACATAGATCACAAAATAAAACAAAAAATATATTTTAAAAATATTTTTATTTGAAATTTTTATTTCATAAGAGTATGGTTATCTCCATTACCAAGAAAGAAAATGTTAAACAAACTTAAGATGAGGGTAATTATGACTCAAGTTATTCCAAATTTTATTAACGGACAAATCGTTGAAAGCCAAAGTCAAAGAAATTCTTTTGTATATAACCCAGCAACGGGTGAACAAACTAAACAGGTAAAACTAAGTACTGTTAGTGAAATGGAACAAGCCATTAGTGCTGCACAAGCGGCTTTTCCAGAATGGTCGCAACAATCTCCATTACGCCGTGCAAGAATTCTTTTTAAATTCAAAGAATTATTAGAAAAAAACTTTGATAACCTTGCTCGTTTAATTACTAATGAACACGGTAAAATTTATTCCGATTCTATTGGGGAATTAACTCGTGGTTTAGAAGTTGTTGAGTTTGCAACAGGTATCCCACACTTACTAAAAGGAGAATTTTCTGCCAATGTAGGTCGTGGAATTGACAGTTTCTCTATTATGCAACCACTAGGCGTTGTTGCTGGGATTACACCATTTAACTTCCCAGCAATGGTGCCAATGTGGATGTTCCCTGTTGCTTTAGCTTGTGGAAATACGTTCGTATTAAAACCATCAGAAAAAGATCCTTCTCTTTCTATTCGTTTAGCTGAATTATTAAAAGAAGCAGGCTTACCAGATGGCGTGTTTAACGTTGTTCAAGGTGATAAAGAAGTTGTTGATGTGCTATTACGTGATCCTCGTATTCAAGCAGTTAGTTTTGTTGGTTCAACACCTATCGCACAATATATTTATGAAGTTGGATCTGCACACGGTAAACGAGTTCAAGCCTTAGGTGGTGCGAAAAATCACGCATTAATTATGCCTGATGCCGACATTGAAACAACTGCTAATGCACTATTAGGTGCAGCTTTCGGTGCTGCTGGTGAACGTTGTATGGCACTTTCTGTCGCTGTTACCGTAGATGATAAAGTTGCAGATGCATTAGTTGAAAGTTTAACACCAAAAGTAAAAGCCTTGCGTATCGGTCCAGGAATTTTACCTGAAGGTGAAAAAGAAAATGATATGGGACCACTAATTTCTAAAGAACATTTAGCTAAAGTAGCTGGCTATGTTGATTCAGGTGTTGCAGAAGGTGCAAAATTAGTCGTTGATGGTCGTGGATATAAAGTTGCTGGTCATGAAAACGGTTATTTCATTGGCGGTACTTTATTTGATAACGTCACTACTGATATGAAAATTTATCAGGAAGAAATTTTCGGCCCAGTATTAGCCATCGTGCGAGCGAAAAATTATGACGAAGCTATCAAGCTAATTAATGACCATCAATACGGTAACGGCAGTGCAATTTTCACTAGCGATGGTGATGCAGCTCGTCAATATAGTCATGATGTCAAAGCTGGTATGGTCGGCATTAACATTCCAATTCCAGTACCAATGGCGTTCCACTGTTTCGGTGGTTGGAAATCATCAATTTTTGGCCCATTAAATGCTTACGGTCCAGATGGTGTTCGTTTCTATACAAGAATGAAAACTGTAACTAGTCGCTGGCCAAATCATAAAGTCAGAGAACAAGGTGCAGCATTTAGTATGCCAACTTTATAAATTTAAATAAAAATAAGCCCTTAAATTGAGTGTGTATGATATTGTTGTCATACACATTTTTTTATTTATTTCTCAAGAAAAAAGCCTGCAATTAGCAGGCTTCACTTTACAACATCACGAATTAATCTGCATTGTAATCATCAACATTATCATTAGCCAATACACCAGAAAGTGTATAGACACGTTTCGTACGTGAAATACGTGAACGATATTTGTCCCAAGTTTTTTCAAAAAAAGTTTCTGCTGGACGCTCACCACGACAAAACGCAACAAATTGTTTTTCTTCTTCAGTTACAGGTGCACGAGTACCTTTATCCAACTCAAGGAATGCTAAACCATGTGCTTCTAACGCTTGTGATTCACGAATTGTGTAATCACCATGACGAGCAAAACCACGTGGATAATTTTTATCGTCAAAGAAACGACGAGTAACACTAAAACTTTCAGCCATAATAAAATCCTTCACATTTAAGAGCTCACGAAAAAAGTCGCATTTAAGGCAACTTTTTACCAGAAGTCAATTATTTTTTTAATAAAAATTGGGTAAGGTCAACATAACGTTGTACAAATTCATCCAATGTTTTCACATTCGCGAATCCACTATCATTACCTGTTTCAATATGGTATTTACCATTAATATAGAAATCTGGCACGCCACGAACCTTAAACTCTTCTGCCGCTTTTTCTTGTTTTGTAACTAACGCATTTACTGCAAAACTATTAATTGCACCATCAAACTCTTTACCATCAATTCCACTATTAATAAAAATTTGACGAATATCATCCATAGAATTTAAGTTATTTTTTTGTGCGGCTTCAAATAATGGAGCACGAACCTTATCCTCTGCACCAATCGCCATTGCTAACGCCCAAGCACGAGTAAGATTTGCTGATTGAGCGCCTAAAAAATTCACATGGTACTGTTTAAAAGTAACGCCTGTCGGTAAGGATTGTTTGATTTTTTCTGGAATTTGGAATTTCATTTCATAATCATAACAATGTGGGCAATAAAAGGAGAAAAATTGAATAACTTCTTTTTGTTCTGATTGCGGTAGCGTTAATGCAGAATAGTCTTTACCTTCTGTAAAATTTGCAGCTGATACAAATGGTGTGGCAACTGCAACCATCAAACTTGCCAATACAAGCCATAATTTTTTCATAACATAACTCCTTATTTAATAATTCCTCTTGCTTTTAACAAAGCTGTTTTAAAATCTTCTTCATAGTCTTTTTTTATCCCTGGAATTGGCTCATTTTTATCTTTTCCAGCCATTTTGAGATGATAAATAATAATTTCATCACTCAATTCTGCCAATTCACCATTAAAACCAGCTTCTTGCGCGATTTTTTGTAAAATTTGGGTAAGATTGAGATCAGGATCTTTTGACCAATAGGGTTGTAGTAGTTCCAAAACTTCATTTAAACGGTGGCATTTCATCTTGCAATTCCTCTCACTGTTTTGCACAGGTGTGCGATAATACCACTTAAATTTTTAATTGCCAAAAGAGATCGATATGTCAGAAAAAATAACTGCGGTAATTTTATGCGGAGGTAAAGCTCAACGCATGAATGGTACGGATAAAGGATTGCAGCAACTCGCTAATAAACCCTTATATCAGTGGGTTTATGAAGTTATCGCTCCTCAGGTTGATCAAGTGATGATCAGTGCCAATCGCTCCCTCGATCAATATGCAGAAAGTGACTTACCCATTATTACCGATTCAATAACAGGTTTTTTAGGACCTCTGAGCGGTATGTTAACTGGATTACAACAGGCTAAAACGGATTGGGTACTATTTGTCCCTTGTGATACGCCTTATTTACCAGTAAATTTAGTAGAAAAGTTAATGACTGCTCGACAAGCAGATACTGATGTCATTTATGTAACTGATGGTGAGCGAGAACACCCAACCTGTTGCTTATTACATAGAAATTTAATACCTGCTTTAGAAGAATATTTACAACAAGGACAACGTCGAGTTTTAGGTTTTATGCAACAACATCATTATCAAACGGTGGATTTCTCTACTGAGAAACAACATTTTATTAATATCAATTCACTCGATGAATTACAGTTTTATAGCCAACAAGAGGAAAAGTGAAATGAACCAATCTGTATTAACGGTAATCGGAAAAGACCGCATTGGCATTGTGTACGATGTGGCGAAATTATTAGCAGAACAACAAATTAATATCGTCAACATCAGTCAACAATTAATGGATGGCTATTTTACGATGATTTTGTTAGTCGATACCACAGAATGTCAAAAGGATTATCAAACCCTTGCCGCTTATTGTACTGAAGAAGGACAAAAACTAGGTCTCGATCTTCGTTTACAAAATACTGAAATTTTTAATGCTATGTATCGAATTTAAGGATTATCCCAATGAGTAATAGTATTCAATCTTATGAAATCCTAGAAACGTTACGTATGGTTTCAGATCAGAATTTCGACGTAAGAACAATTACGATCGGGATCGATCTTCATGATTGTATTAGTGATGATATTGAAGTTTTAAACCAAAAAATTTATGACAAGATTGTGCGGATTGGCGGTGATTTAGTACAAACTGCTCGAGAACTCTCGGCAAAATATGGGATTCCTATTGTTAATCAGCGGATTTCAGTTACCCCAATAGCTCAAATTGCTGCAGCGACAAAAGCAACCTCTTATGTTTCTGTGGCACAAACCTTAGATCGTGCGGCAAAAGCGATTGGTGTTTCTTTTATTGGCGGTTTTTCAGCTCTTGTACATAAAGGAATGAGTCCTGCCGATGAAATTTTAATTCGTTCCATTCCTGAGGCAATGAAATTAACTGATATTGTGTGTAGTTCAATTAATATTGGTTCAACCAAAGCGGGAATTAATATGGATGCAGTTAAATTAGCAGGCGAGGTGATTAAACAAACTGCCGAAATTACCCCCGAAGGATTTGGTTGTGCCAAAATCGTGGTGTTCTGTAATGCAGTTGAAGATAATCCATTTATGGCAGGTGCATTTCACGGCTCAGGTGAGGGAGATGCGGTAATCAATGTTGGCGTTTCTGGTCCTGGCGTTGTAAAAGCTGCATTAGAAAGTAGCCAAGCCACTACTTTAACCGAAGTCGCTGAGGTAGTGAAAAAAACTGCTTTTAAAATTACACGTGTCGGGGAATTAATTGGTCAAGAAGCGAGTAAACGCCTCGGTATTCCTTTCGGTATTCTTGACTTATCTTTAGCACCAACTCCCGCTATTGGCGATAGTGTGGCACGCATTTTAGAACAAATGGGACTGAGTGTATGTGGTACTCACGGTACGACTGCCGCACTTGCATTACTAAATGATGCCGTGAAAAAAGGTGGTATGATGGCGAGTAGTTCAGTTGGTGGATTAAGCGGTGCATTTATTCCTGTATCTGAAGATGAGGGAATGATCGCTGCAGCGAAAGAGGGTGTTCTCACTCTTGATAAACTCGAAGCGATGACAGCAGTATGTTCTGTTGGTTTGGATATGATTGCTGTACCAGGCTATACTTCTGCAAGTACTATCTCTGGCATTATTGCCGATGAAGCTGCCATTGGTATGATTAATAGTAAAACTACGGCGGTACGCATTATTCCTGTGCCAAATAAAGATGTCGGTGAAATGGTAGAATTTGGTGGGTTACTTGGTTATGCACCAATTATGCCAGTGAAAGAAGGATCTTGTGAGGTCTTTGTTAATCGTGGCGGACGTATTCCTGCCCCAGTGCAGTCATTGAAAAACTAAATCTTTATAAATAAATGCCCGATAACATCGGGCATTATTCATTTTTCAAGGCTGTAAATAAGATTACAGCGCGATTGGTGGCACATAATCTCCTGAAACAATCGCTGATTTAATGCGTTCTGCTTCGTTTACGACTTGCTCTAATAATGCTTTAACATTCTCAATAGTCGCAATTGGACTTAATGTTGTCATTTTTAACGCCTGTACTCCATTCACTTTAGTAACGCCAATATTCGCTTCACCACGAGCAAATAATTCATCTGCCACATTTTGATTCAATGCGTCAATAAATTCTGATGGATACTCTTCAGGGCAAATACGGAATAATACCGAAGCAAATTGCGGCTCGACTAACATCTCTAACATCGGTTGTGCATTAATATAATCACTTACTTCTTTTGCTAGATAGATCCCATGATCAATCATTGATGCATAAAGATCCTCTCCCAATGCTTCCATCGTGAACCATAATTTTAGTGCGTCAAAACGGCGAGTCGTTTGTAACGACTTTGCCACTAAATTTGGTACACCATATTCTTCATCATACTCAGAATTAAGATAATCCGCTTTATAATCAATGAAACGAAAATCTCTTTCATCTTTTAATAAAAATGCACCACAAGAAATAGTTTGGAAAAAATGCTTATGAAAATCGAGCGTAATGGAATCCGCTTGTTCTAATCCATTCAACCAATGACGGAAATTTTGTGACAAGATTAATGCCCCGCCCCAAGCTGCATCAATATGTAGCCAAGAGTCATACCGCTTCACAATTTCACTGATAGTAGCAATATCATCAATAGCACCAGCATCCGTTGTTCCTGCTGTCGCTACGACACAACCAATAAATTTTCCTTGTGCAGTTAATTCTGCTAAAGTAGATTCTAACGCTACAACATCCATTTGGGCATTTTGATTGGTCGGTATAGTAACAACTGACTGAAATCCCATTCCCATCATTGCCATATTTTTCTGCACTGAGAAATGGGCATTCTCAGAACAGATAATTTTGACCTTTTGTAACGCTTCCGCAGGTAATCCCTGTTGTTGTACTAACCATTCAGAACCATCTTCATTTTTCCAATGTTTAGCTACACAAGCATCTCGTGCAAGCAATACCCCCATTAAATTAGATTGCGTACCACCAGAAGTGAATACCCCAGCAGTGCCTTTGCCATAACCAACTTTTTGACGTAACCAATCAATAAGCTGTTCTTCCATAATCGACCCAGCTGGACTTTGATCCCAAGAATCCATTGATTGGTTAGTCGCATTAATAAACACTTCAGCAATTTGGCTAGTTACCATCGTTGGACAGTGTAAATGAGCTAATGAATGAGGATGATGGACTTTTAAACTTGGATGAAGAAAAATATCAGTAAGATGCTGCAAGGTTTTTTCAATTCCAGCTCCCTCTTTAGTTGTTTTAAACTGAATTGTCGGGCGAATCTGACGAATACTTCCCCCTGTATACATCTTATCATTCTGCATCCATTCACAAACTGCTGTAACCGCTTGCTGCATTGCAGTTTGGTAATCATTGATCGATCTGGGATCACGGCAAAATAATGCCCGTTTATGTTGATTTAACATAACTAAATTCCTACATAAATTGGTTGATCGCTATTGATAAAAAGTACGAGAACTAGCTCGTACTTTTATCAATCATAAGTGGAGTAATAATTAATTACTCTGCCCTTGTTGTAACGCATCTACTAAAGCTAGGGTAAAGCGTTTGATCATCTCTTCACATTCAGCTTGTGTAATGATAATTGGACAAAGAACACGAACAACATTTCCATTTCGTCCACCACGCTCAAGTAATAATCCATTGTTAAAGCACGCTTTTTGAATTGCTGTAGCTAAATCTGGATTACCTGGATACGCACCTGTACGATCTGGTTGTTTAGTTGGATCAACAATTTCAATTCCCATCATCAAACCGCGTCCACGAATATGCCCTATGCAAGGATATTCTTTCGCTAAGTTTTGTAATGCAGATTTTAAATATTCGCCACGTTCTTTTGCATTTTGCGCTAGATTTTGCTCTCGCATAATTTTTAATGATGCATAGCCTGTCGCCATCGCTAATTGATTACCGCGGAATGTTCCTGTATGTCCCGCTGGTTTCCAAACATCAAACTCCTTGCGAATCGCTAACACTGCCAATGGTAAACTACCACCCACAGCTTTAGACATTACAACAATATCCGGCTCAATACCTGCGTGTTCAAAAGCAAACATTTCACCAGAACGACAGAATCCAGCTTGTACTTCATCTAGAATCAATAGGATGCCGTGTTTTTGGGTAACTTCTCTTACTTTTTGCAAGAATTTCGCTGGTGCTGGCACCACACCACCTTCGCCCTGAATCGCTTCTAAAATAACGGCTGCTGGTTTAACAACACCACTTTCCACATCTTCAATGAAATTCTCAAAATAAGCAGTAACGGCTTCAACACCAGCCTCGCCACCAATACCGAATGGACAACGATATTCATGTGGATATGGCATAAACTGCACGCCAGCCATCAAATTTTGTACGGCATTTTTTGCACTTAAATTGCCTGTTAGCGAAAGAGAACCATGAGTCATACCATGAAATCCACCTGAAAAGGCAATCACATTGCCACGTCCAGTATAGGTTTTAGCTAATTTAATCGCTGCTTCATTAGCATCTGCACCTGATGGTCCACAAAATTGCAAACAATATTTATCTTTAGGAAAGAAAGATAACAATTCTTCAGTAAATGCATCTTTCAATGGTGTAGTTAAATCTAAAGTATGTAATGGCAAATCACTTGCCACAGTATCTAAAATAGCTTGTTTAATTGCTGGATGGTTATGCCCTAACGCTAACGTTCCTGCACCTGCTAAGAAATCAAGGTATTCATTGCCTTCCACATCAGTTACCCAACATCCACTGGCCTTCGCAATGGCAAGAGGCAATTTACGCGGATAACTACGCACATTCGATTCCATTTGATTTTGGCGATCTAAATAATAAGCGTTGGTAGCATTATGAATTGATTTTATAGGGGTGATAATTGTCATTTTAAAATAAACCTTCTAATAGAGGTGAAAAAAATAAGTCGGGTGCCTTGCGGGAAGCCTAAGCTTTCTGTTTCCTACAAACAGATGCCATGGGGCATTTGACTCGCTACTTATTAAAAAAAGCGTTTCAGCTTTTTTAATTCTCTTTATGGGGAATAAAGAGAATGTTCCTTTATGCAAACAAGTTGAAAAAGGACGGGCTATAGTACCTATTTTTATTAGAAAGGGAAGATTTTTATCTGAATTTAAACAAATAAAGATAATTACGTTGATTAATTGATTAATTAACAAACAATTTTAATTTTTGTTGTTTATTTGATGAGCAAAAAAATAGCGAGTAATATTACTCGCTATCTAAAATTAACAATAAAATTATTTATCACCAATTAATACTGATTCCAACGCAATTTCAATCATATCATTGAAGGTTAATTGACGTTCTTCTGATGTCGTTTGTTCACCAGTACGAATATGATCAGATACGGTACAGATAGCTAATGCTTTCGCACCATATTCTGCTGCCACAGCATAAATACCTGCTGCTTCCATTTCGACCCCAAGAATGCCGTATTTTTCCATCACATCAAACATTTCCACATCTGGTGTATAGAAAAGATCAGCAGAGAACAAGTTACCAACATGAACTTTAGCTTGTTTTTGTTTTGCTGCTTGCACGGCTGCTTGTGCCATATCAAAGTCTGCAATCGCCGCAAAGTCATTATCTTTGAAACGGATACGGTTCACTTTAGAATCAGTACATGCTCCTAAACCAATAATCACATCACGCACTTTCACATCATTACGTACTGCACCACAAGAACCAACACGAATAATTTTTTTCACACCATATTCCGTAATCAATTCTTTGGCATAGATTGAACAAGATGGAATACCCATTCCATGTCCCATCACAGAAATTTTACGACCTTTATAAGTCCCTGTGTAACCAAGCATATTACGCACATTAGTTACTTCAACCGCATTTTCTAAGAAAGTTTCTGCAATATATTTTGCACGTAATGGATCACCTGGCATTAAAACAACATCTGCAAAAGCACCATCAACAGCATTAATATGTGGAGTAGCCATAAATATCCTCTTCTTTATTTGTTATTAAAATCAATCATTGTTGTACCGTAATCCATTGGACTAAGATCAAAATAATTTGCAATGGTTTGTCCAATATCAGCAAAGGTTTCACGTCTGCCAAAAGATTGTTTTGGTACATTCGCCCCATATAACAATACAGGAATATGTTCACGGGTATGATCTGTACCGCTCCAAGTTGGATCACAGCCATGATCTGCCGTAATGACTAATAGATCATCACCTGTTACTAATTTCAGTAATTCTGGTAAACGTTGATCAAAATATTCTAAAGCAGAAGCATAACCAGCGACATTACGGCGATGTCCGAAGTCAGAGTCAAAGTTTACAAAGTTAGTAAACACGATTGTTTTATCACCGGCTGCTCTCACTTCTTCTAATGTACGATCAAATAGTTCTTCTAAACCAGTTGCTTTGATCTTACGAGTAATCCCTGTATGTGCATAAATATCTGCAATTTTACCGATTGACACCACTTCACCTTGTTTTTCATCAACTAATTTTTGTAAAACAGTGGCTGATGGTGGCTCAATAGAATAATCGTGACGATTACCTGTACGTTGGAAATTACCTGCTTTATCACCAATAAATGGACGTGCAATAACACGACCAATGTTATATCCCTCTAATTCATCTCGTACTAAATGGCAAAGTTCATATAATCTTTCCAAGCCGAAAGTTTCTTCATGACAAGCAATTTGGAATACAGAATCTGCTGAAGTATAGAAAATTGGTTTACCAGTACGCATATGTTCTTCCCCCAATTCATCAAGAATGACTGTTCCTGATGAGTGGCAATTACCTAAGTAACCTGGAATACCTGATTTTTCTACGATACGATCTAATAACTCTTGTGGGAAAGAGTTTTTATGCTCAGGGAAATACCCCCAATCAAATAATACTGGTACTCCTGCAATTTCCCAGTGTCCAGATGGCGTATCTTTACCAGATGAAATTTCTTTTGCGTGAGCATAACCACCAATGATTTCTGCATTTTCGTCTAATCCTGCTGGGAATGTTCCACAAGACTCTTTTGCAGCTAAACCTAAACCAAGTTTGGTTAAGTTTGGTAAGTTTAATGCCCCTTCTCTACCTTCATTAGCTAAACCAGCTGCGCAACGTTCAGCGATATGTCCCAATGTATTTGAGCCAGCATCCCCAAATTTATCTGCATCTGCAGATGCACCAATCCCGAACGAGTCTAGCATCATAATAAATACACGTTTCATAGAATCCTCTCTTAAACGATTACTGTCATTAATAACTTGTGTTGGTAGATACCGCTTCTACCCCTAATGTCGCTAATAAATTATTTAGTAAACCTGACGCACCAAAACGGAAATGACGCGGTGTTAACCATTGTTCACCAAATAAATCTGCAGCAAGCTGTAAATACTGTTGTGCTTCTTCCGCAGTACGCACACCACCAGCTGCTTTAAAACCAACGCGATCTTGGACACCTAAATCACGAATAGTTTCCAACATCACTTTTGCAGCGTCTAATGTTGCATTGACTTTTACTTTTCCTGTTGAAGTTTTAATAAAATCTGCACCTGCTTGAATTGCGATTTCTGATGCTTTACGGATTAACTCTGCTGATTGAAGCTCGCCTGTTTCAATAATGACTTTAAGCAATTTATCGCCACACGCTTGCTTACAAGCAGCAACTAATTCAGCACCAATTTTTTCATCACCTGCCATTAATGCACGGTAAGGAAATACCACATCAACCTCATCTGCACCCGCCTGAATTGCCATTTCTGTTTCACGACGTGCTAATTCAACATCTGCTGCACCTTGTGGAAAATTAGTGACGGTTGCGACAAAAACAGCATTTGTTCCTTGTTGCTGTAATACTTTTTTTGCCGTTGCAATAAATTGTGGGTAAATACAAACTGCAGCTGTCTGCCCAATTGGATTCAATTCTTTTTGGCAAAGTGCTGTGACAATTTCATCGGTATCATCACTATTTAATGTGGTGAGATCCATTAATGATAAAGCTAATTTTGCTGCCTGATTAAGATTTAATGCTGACATAATTATTCCTTTTGTTAGAAAAGCAAACGTTTTCTATCCCCTAATAATAGAACACCACGACATATGTCGTGGTGTTTACTGTTCGCGTGTCGTGATTATATCACATTGGTTATCCCATTAACACTGGACCAACCAATCCAATAAATAGACCAGCAATCGCCGCACTCATTAAGTTAGAAAGCGAACCTGCAATAACCGCTTTAATCCCTAAACGTGCAATATCTTTACGGCGATTTGGTGCCATCGTTCCTAAACCACCAATTAAGATTGCAATTGAGCTAAAGTTTGCAAAACCACAAAGTGCAAAGGTAATAATCGCTTTTGTTTTTTCGGCTAAGACTATTGGAGAATCTGGACCAAGGTATTTCACAAAATCCACATACGCCACAAATTCATTTAATACTAATTTTTGCCCAATCATTGAGCCAGCCACTTCTGCTTCATTCCATGGCACACCAATAACATAGGCTAATGGACGGAAAATCCAACCAAGGATAGTTTGCAGATTTAATTCTTTATGATCCAGTGAGCCAGAACCATATCCAAACCAATCACCAATACCGCCAATAATACCGTTTAATAATGCAATTAAAGCAATAAAAGCAAGTAACATTGCACCTACATTCATTGCTAATTGCATACCTGATGAAGCCCCCATTGCTGCAGCATCTAAAATATTAGATGGTTTATCTTCATTACTGTTTTTTAAGGTATCGTCAAACTTTTCAGTTTGTGGGATAAGGATTTTAGCAAAGAGTAATCCACCTGGTGCAGCCATAAAAGATGCCGCAATTAAGTAAGGAAGCGGTACGCCCATTTGTGCATAACCAATCATTACTGAACCCGCAACAGACGCTAAACCACCACACATAATGGCAAAGAGTTCTGATTCTGTCATGGTAGAAATATATGGACGCACAATTAATGGTGCTTCGGTTTGACCAACGAAAATATTGGCAGCTGCTGACATAGATTCAGTCTTAGAGGTACCAAGGACTTTTTGTAAGAAACCACCGATTAAACGGATCACCCATTGCATGATGCCTAAGTAATAAAGCACAGAAATTAAAGAAGCGAAGAATACGATCGCAGGTAATACACGTAATGCGAAAATGAAGCCGCCACCGCCAAATACTTCAAACATCTTATCGCTAACTAAACCGCCGAATAAGAAGCTGATACCTTCGTTACCATAGGCAATAACTTTATTGACAGCTTCTGCAGCGCCTAATAATGCTTTACGACCTAATTCAGAATAAAGTACTAAAGCCCCAATCCCGACTTGAATTAGGAATGCACCACCTACTGTTCTAAGATTAATCGCTTTACGATTAGTTGATAATAAAAAGGCAATGGCTAATAACACCACAATGCCGATAATACTCATAAGTAAATCCATAATTACCCCTGATTGGAAAAATGGCTGTTGATGAATTGATGAGATAACTCGAATTTATCCCGCAAATTTAGACCAACAATAGTCCTGAGGATAAACGTTGCCAACTATACTCGTTTTTCAAAAAAATTTCTGAGAAATTTGCAAAAATGAGAACGTAATCGATTACTTAATAACTCTTTTTTACTTTTTATCCATTATTTTTTAGTTCCATTAGCTAAAAATCATTATTCTGAATCTATTTCGTGATAATTTCTTATATTCAAATTTCGCAATAGAAGTATTTACTTTTAATATTGTACTACTATAATAGTGCAAAATTTCATTGGAGAATTATCATGAGTCAGAAAATCCCTTCTTTACTTGGTGGTGCCATGATTATTGCTGGAACAGCAATTGGCGCTGGAATGTTTGCTAATCCAACTGCAACCGCTGGCTTATGGTTTGTCGGTTCAATCCTTGCTCTTATTTATACTTGGTTCTGTATGACAACTTCTGGACTAATGATTTTAGAAGCTAATCTACATTACCCTACTGGTGCAAGTTTTAGTACGATTGTTAAGGATCTACTTGGTAATACTGCCAATGTTATCAACAGTTTATCGTTAGTATTTGTACTTTATATTCTTACTTATGCTTATATTACGTCAGGCGGTGGAATTACTGAAAATTTACTAAATCAATTATTAACATCAGATAGCCATACGGTTGAATTAGGTAGAAGTTATGGCTCGTTAATTTTCTGTATTATTTTGGCAGCTTTGGTTTGGTTATCGACCAAAGCCGTTGATCGCTTTACTACTATCTTAATTGTAGGAATGGTTATTGCCTTTTTCCTTTCTACCACAGGTTTGCTTACTTCAGTAAAAACGGAAGTACTTTTTAATACGATTGCTACTGGCGAACAAAGCTACACACCTTATTTATTAGCAGCTTTACCTGTCTGCCTCGTTTCATTTGGTTTCCACGGCAATGTACCAAGTTTAGTGAAATATTATAATCGTGATGGCAAACGCGTTGAGAGATCTATTATTCTCGGTACATTAATTGCACTGGCTATTTATGTTTTATGGCAGTTAGCGATTCAAGGCAACTTACCTCGTAGCGAATTTGCACCTGTTATTGCAAAAGATGGTGATATTGCCGCATTACTTGGTGCATTGAACAAGTATATTCAAACCGAATATATGGCAGTTATTCTCAACTTCTTTGCCTATATGGCGATTGCAAGCTCTTTCTTAGGGGTAACCCTTGGTTTATTCGACTACATTGCAGATTTATTCAAATTTGATGATAGTATTGCAGGCCGAACCAAAACCACTTTAATTACTTTCTTACCACCACTTATTCTTAGCTTACAATTCCCATTCGGTTTTGTGATTGCGATTGGTTATGCTGGGTTAGCTGCAACGATCTGGGCTGCGATTGTTCCCGCTTTATTAGCTCGTGCTTGTCGTAAAAAATTCCCAGCACAAACTTATTGTGTATTCGGTGGTAACTTTATGATCTATTTTGTGATTTTATTCGGTGTATTAAATATTGTGGCACAATTAGCAGCTCGTTATGGTTTTCTTCCCGTATTTACAGGTCAATAATGCAAAAAAGTGTCTATGATCAGGCTGAATTTTTCGAGTTATATCAAAAATTAAGAAATAATCCCATCAGCCTGAATGAAATTGTTGAAAAGCCAACGATGTTTCAACTCGTTGGCAATCTTGCTGGAAAACGTATCTTAGATCTTGGTTGTGGAATGGGGGCTCACTTACAGCACTATCTACAACACGGAGCAAGTTATGCCGTTGGTATTGATCTATCTGAAAAAATGCTGCAACAAGCTGCAATCAATCTACAACAAGCTGGTATCACAACAGAACGCTATAATCTTTATGCACTAGCCATGGAGCAACTTGCTGATTGTCCAGATAATCAGTTCGATTTAGTTACCAGTTCATTTGCTTTTCATTATATTGCTGATTTTCCTGCTCTCTTGCAGCAAATTGCAACAAAACTCACCCCAACTGGACAACTTATTTTTTCACAAGAACACCCGATTGTTACTTGCTATCAAGGTGGGGAACGTTGGGAAAAGGATCAAAATAAACAACAAATTGCCTATCGTTTAAACTATTATCGAGAAGAAGGCTTACGCCAACGTAACTGGTTTAAGCAACCTTTTAAAACTTATCACCGAAAACTTGCTACCATTCTGAACGATCTGATTCAAGCTGGTTTTACTATTCAACAGGTTGCAGAACCTATGCTAGATACACAACCTGAATGGCAACAAGAGTTTAAGGATTTACAACATCGTCCTGTATTGTTGTTTGTGAAAGCACAACGCACAAGCTAACCAGAAAATTCAAGGTGTTACATTATTTTTCTCGTAATGATACTTCCCCAATGGCAAAAGTTATTATTGAACCATCTTCTCGTTGCAAACATAATTCACCATTAGCATTAACACCTTGATCTACCCCTGTTACTGTCTTATTTTCCAGCAATAATTTGACTTCTTTTTGATAAAAATAGTCGTATTGTTGCCAGAAAGGTAACAAAAACGATAAACCATTTTCAGTAAATTGATCTAATACTTGATTGAATTGTTTGATAATTTCTGCAATCACAGCATTACGATTTAGCTGTTTTTGTTGGCTTAACATTGCAATCGGTTGATCTAATTGAATATCAGCAGGAAAGTGTACATTTAAGCCTAAACCAATCACCACATCATAACGTGCTAATGCTGCTTGTTGTTTCATCTCAATTAAAATTCCGCCTAATTTTTTTCCTGCTAACCAAATATCATTTGGCCACTTTAACTGCACTTGTTGATAGCCTAAATGCGTTAAGGCTTGAGCCACGGCAATCCCAATAGCTAAACTTAAACCAGATAGATTGACGGTATTCGGAAATTGTCGATAGAAACTTAAAATCACTTGTCCAGCAAAAGGGGAATGCCATTTTCGTCCCCGTCTGCCACGCCCTGCTGTCTGATATTCTGCTAAACAAACACTGTTATTTGGTAACGTAGTAATGCGATCTAATAAATACTGATTGGTTGAATCAATAACGGGTTGAATAATAAGTGCGTTATTTGGCAATGTTTGCTGCAAGAAAGTACCATCTAATAACTCCGTAGCAGGTAGCCATTGACAAGTTTCATCCTTTTGCACCAGTTGTACGCCTTGTTGTTGCAATTCTACTATCTGTTCTGTCACGGTCGATAAGGTGATCGCCAATGCTTGAGATAACTCTGGATAAGAATGTACTTGACCATCTGCGAGTAAGTTGAGTAATGCAATATTCATAACGTAATGAGATCTTTCTATGTGAGCATAAACTATCTATATCTGGGGAAGCTATAATTCCCCGTGAAAATGCGTATAATACACTGCATTTGTGTTTACCTCTAACGATTATGCATACAGTTTCCCAAACAACTTTAGTGCCACATAGCGCCGAACAGATGTATCAATTAGTTAATCAATATGAACTCTATCCTCAATTTCTTCCTGGTTGTGCAGCAAGTAAAACTTTGCATCAACAGGGTAATGAGTTAGATGCAGAATTAGTGGTGAGCAAAGCAGGCATCCGCTTGGCCTTTACCACACATAATACAATGCAACCGAATCAATCTATTCAAATGCAGTTAGTTGAAGGACCATTTAAAAAACTCTCTGGTGAATGGCGTTTTCTTGCCCTTGATGAATATTCTTCTCAAATTAGTCTGCAACTGCAGTTTGAATTTAGTAATGCTTTAGTGGAAAAAATGTTTGGTAAAATCTTCCAACAACTCACATCTCAGATGGTGCAGGCTTTTAAACAACGTGCAAAGGAGATTTATCATGGCTGAAATTACTGTTGAAGTCACTTACGCCTTACCTCAGCACTATTTTTTGAAGAAAATTCGCTTACCTGAAGGCTGCAATGTCCAATCTGCCATTTTACAATCGGGGGTATTGCAGGCTTTTCATGAAATTGATTTACGCGAAAATAAAGTGGGTATTTTTGGGCGACTCGCTAAATTGACGGATATTTTACGTGATGGCGATCGGGTCGAAATTTATCGTCCATTACTTGCTGATCCAAAAGAGATTCGCCGTAAACGTGCTGCACAACAACAAGAACAGAAAGCCCAAACTAAATAATCGCATTCAACTAGGATACAAAAATGACACATCAATATTGTTTACCCGCAGACATTACCCCTGAAATTTTCTTGCGTGATTATTGGCAAAAACGCCCACTATTAATTCGGCAAGGTTTACCACAAATTGTGGGAATGTTTGAACCACAAGATATTATTGAATTAGCCCAAGAGGAAGAAGTAACAGCACGTTTAGTCCAAACCCATTTACAGCAAGATGGCAGTGAAAAATGGCAATTAAAAACCAGCCCATTACACGCAAAAGATTTCAAAAATTTACCAGCCAAATGGTCAGTTTTAGTACAAAATTTAGAACAATGGTCGCCAGAACTCGGTAAATTATGGCAAGCATTTGGTTTTATACCGCAATGGCAACGTGATGACATTATGGTCTCTTTTGCTCCAAAAGGTGGTTCGGTCGGTAAGCACTATGATGAGTATGATGTATTTTTGGTGCAAGGTTATGGTCAACGGCGTTGGCAATTAGGCAAATGGTGTGATCCAAGTACTGAATTTAAAGCAAATCAACCTATCCGTATTTTCGATGATATGGGGGAATTAGTGCTTGATGAAGTTATGCAACCTGGCGATGTGTTATATGTTCCTTCTCGTTTATCACATTATGGTGTTGCAGAAAGCGACTGTCTTACTTTCTCCTTTGGTTTACGCTATCCAAATGCGAGTGATCTTTTAGAGAATTTTTGTAAAGCGCTAGAACATCATAGTGAACAAGTTAATAGTAGTGAATTTGCTATTCCGTTTCGCCTTGCACCAGATGTGCAACCAAGTGGTTTGCTTGATCCACAATCTGTGCAAACACTAAAACAACAGCTAATTGCATTACTACAACACTCTAACCAATTTGATGCCCTCTTTACACAAGCCGTAGCTACGACTGTGAGTGGTCGCCGTTATTCATTGTTAAATACTGAAGAAGGCTTTTATCCTGATGAATTAGCCGAATCTTTACAAGCTGGCGATCGCCTGTATCAAGATGCCAACTGCAAAATTATCTATACCGATAATGGCGAAATCTTTGTACAAGGTGAGTGGATTGATGAATTAAATGCCACGGAACGTCAGTTATTAGCGTATCTTGCAGATGGTAATTCATTAGATTGGCAACAATTACAACAATATGTGAGTGCTGAATCATCATTGGAATTATTACTCGATAGCTTATGTGATTGGCTTGATAATGGCTGGTTATTACTGGATACGGAATAATTTTTTATGTTATTAAATCAAGCTAGCACAACCCCACAGATTCTTTCAGTGAGCCAACTGAATCACTGTGCAAAAACTTTGCTCGAACAAGAATTAGGTTCACTTTGGCTAACAGGGGAAATATCTAATTTTTCACAACCTGTATCTGGACATTGGTATTTCACCTTAAAAGATAATAATGCCCAAGTGCGTGCGGCTATGTTCAAAATGCGGAACTTACGAGTAACGTTTAAACCGCAAAATGGCATGCAGGTACTGGTTAAAGCAAGTGTTAGTTTGTATGAACCTCGAGGCGATTATCAATTAATTGTTGATACGATGCAGCCTGCTGGCGAGGGGTTATTACAGCAAGAATTTGAACGTTTAAAATTAAAACTGGCAGCAGAGGGCTTATTTGCTCAACAATGGAAACAACCTTTGCCTCAACATTGCCAGCGTATTGGTGTAATTACTTCCTCTAGTGGGGCGGCATTACATGATATTTTACAGATTTTACGTCGCCGAAATCCTAGTTTAGAGGTTGTAATTTATCCGACCTTAGTGCAGGGAAAAGAAGCCGCGCAAGATATTGTCCGTAGTATTGAAATTGCCAATCTTCGCCAAGAGTGTGATGTGTTGATTGTTGGGCGTGGTGGTGGTTCATTAGAGGATCTTTGGTGTTTTAATGAAGAAATCGTGGCACGAGCAATTTTTGCTTCTACGATTCCGATTATCAGTGCCGTCGGGCATGAAACAGATGTAACGATTGCCGATTTTGTTGCCGATTTGCGAGCCTCTACTCCCTCAGCGGCTGCCGAATTATTAAGTCGTGATCAAAAAGAGTTATGGCAAAAAATTGATTATCTACAACAACGGCTTGAAAAAGCATTTGCTTTATTCTTGAATACAGCACAACAACAATTAGAACGGCTGCAATTACGCTTAAAAAATCAGCATCCAAAAGCACAATTAGCCTTACAAAAACAGCAATATCAACATTTAAATCAACGTTTACAAAAAAGCATTTTGCTGTATTTACAACATCAAGCGCAACGACAACAACGTTTAGCACAACGCTTATCACAGATTCCATTAGCGAATAAAGTTGAAGCTCAGCACAAAGAATTACAGCAATGGCAATTTCGCTTGCATAATGCAATGCAAACCTTTTTACGCCAGCAACGTTATCAATTTGCTCAATTAAGTGGACGTTTAGAAAGCGTCAGTCCATTAAAAGTATTACAACGAGGTTATACCGTCACTACAAATGAACAACATCATTTAGTGACCAGTATTCAGCAAGTAGAGATTGGACAATCATTAACAACTCGGACTACTGATGGAAAAATTACAAGTATAATTCAACAGATTACCAAATAATTAACCCTTAAATTTCAGCATCGCTTAAGGAGGGCTATGTCAAAATCCTACTATCAAATCGCCTTATTTTTTAATGCGAATAAAGTTTATGATCGTGAAGTGATGAGTGGAATTGGTGAATATATCCAAACGTCAAGAGTGTCTTGGAATGTCTTCTTAGAAGATGATTTTATTCATCGAGAATTAGCATTAGATCCACAAAATCTAGATGGCATTATTGCCGATTTTGATAATCCAGCTTTAGCTAAAAAATTGCTCAATAGTCAAATTCCCGTTGTTGCAGTGGGCAGTTCTTATCAAGATGAACATAATTATCCAGCCAATATTCCGTATGTAGCAACAGATAACAATGCGATTTTACAAGCTGCTTTTGAACATCTACAACGTAAAGGGATTAATCACTTTGCGTTTTATGGCTTGCCTGATCCAGGTTTTCAGCACTGGTCCAGTGAACGCCGTATGGCCTTTGAACGGATTATGCAACAAAATGATTACCAACC
The DNA here is from genome assembly GCF_042433085.1 of Gallibacterium melopsittaci. NCBI lineage: Bacteria > Pseudomonadati > Pseudomonadota > Gammaproteobacteria > Pasteurellales > Pasteurellaceae > Gallibacterium > Gallibacterium melopsittaci. Next base: position 11,104 of record NZ_JBHLWA010000021.1, on the reverse strand, counting down.
AAATATCTATTTAGGTCAAGAAACACACGCAGAAAATTGGCAGCAAGCACAACAAGAATTGTCAGAATGGATTCTCTCTTTACCCAAACATACAGGAATTATTGCAGTTACTGATGCACGTGCAAGGCACCTCTTACAAACTTGTGATTTATTAGATATTCCTATCCCCGATCAGCTTTGTATTATTGGCATTGATAACGAGGAATTAATTCAAGCCTTTTCTCGAGTGCCACTATCTTCTGTACGTCAAGGTACAAAAAATATGGGCTATCAAGCTGCAAAATTATTGCACGCTTTAATTGAAGATCGTCCAATCAAACATCATCCTTATTTAATTACGCCATTGGGTGTAGAAGCACGTACCTCTACTGATTATCGCTCGATTAAAGATCCTTTAGTGATTCAAGCGTTACACTATATTCGTTTAAATGCGTGTTCTGGCATCAAAGTTGAACAAGTTCTAGATTATGTAAAAGCCTCTCGTTCAAATCTTGAAAATCGTTTTCGTACTGAAACGGGTAAAACGATCCATCAAGTATTGCATGAAGAAAAAATGAATAAAGCTAAACAATTATTGAGTGATACACAAATCTCAATTCAAGAAATTGCCGAGGTTTGTGGTTATCCATCTGTACAATATTTCTATTTCGTATTTAAAAAAGAGTTTCAACAAACGCCAAATGAGTATCGGGCTCAATATCAATCCGATACCCTTATCTAAAAATAATAAAGTCGGACCTCCATATCCGACTTTATACTTATAACTACTTAAAAATATCTCACTCGTTGATATAACTGTTTAAATTTCTCGTACTTAGCTCGATAACATTTAAACTGTTGAGGATCTGGTAGATAACGAGCTTCTAATTGCAATGGTGGACAAAAATCAGCAATCGGTTGATCTGGATGCAATGCCATTTGTGCTAATTTTGCCGCACCTAATGCTGGTCCAACATCTCCCCCAATTCGATATTCAAATGTTTTACCACTAATATCCGCTAATAATTGTCGCCAAAAATGGCTTTTCGCTCCACCACCAATCAAGGTAATTGATTCCGCAGTTACGCCAGTTTCATGTAAAACTTCAATACCCTCAGTTAAGGCAAAACTTACACCTTCCACAACCGCTCTCGCCATTTCTGCTTGCGTTGTATCATGATGCAATCCCCAAAATACGCCTGTTGCATAAGGATCATTATGTGGCGTACGCTCACCAGAAAGATACGGTAAGAATAAGACATCTTTACTACTTTTTGCTTGTTCTGCTAACGCAAAGAATTGTGGAATATCATTAATTCCTAAGGCTTTATTTGCCCAATCAATACAGGAAGCCGCACTTAATAACACTGACATTAAATGCCAACGATCTGGTAAAGCATGACAAAAACTATGAACTGCTTTACTTGGATTGCTAACATAATGATCCGTTACCACAAAATAAACGCCCGATGTTCCTAACGAAAGCATCGCTTGCCCTGCTTGGTATAAACCGACACCAATCGCCCCAGCAGCATTATCACCACCGCCAGCAATCACTGGAACAGATGACATTCCCCATTGTTGAGCTAATTCTGGTAATAATTGTCCTGTAATCGCATTACCTTCTACTAAACGTGGCATTTGTTGTTCTGTTAAATGACAAGCTGTTAATAACGCTTTACTCCAACACCGTTTGCCAACATCCAACCACATTGTCCCTGCTGCATCTGACATTTCACTCACATAATCTCCAGTGAGTAATAAACGTAAATAATCCTTTGGTAACAATACCTTAGCTATTTTCTTAAATACTTCAGGTTCATTTTTTTCAATCCATTTGATTTTTGGTGCAGTAAACCCTGGCATCATTAAATTGCCTGTAATTTCACGAGAATCTGGCACTAACTGTTCCAATTCGTGACACTCAGCAAAACTTCGTCCATCATTCCATAAAATCGCTGGATAGAGAACTTCATCTTGTGCATCCAACATTACCGCACCATGCATTTGCCCAGTCAATCCAATTGCTTTGATCGCAGAAAGATCCTGTTCTGCTGCTAATTGACTAAAACATTGTTGCAGTGCTTGCCACCAATCAGCAGGATCTTGTTCAGACCATAAAGGTTGTCGGCGGGTTACACTTAGTGGTGCCGTCACAGTAGCAACAATTTGTTGCGCTTCATTTAATACAACGGCTTTTATTCCTGATGTCCCTAAATCAATTCCGAGATACATTGTACCTCCCCATCTCTTAGCTAAGTTTGATTAATTATTATGAGAACAATAAAAGAAGAAGGAACAACTTGTGTTCCTTCTTTTGTCTCCTTTTTATTTATAAATATAAGAATTAACAATATTTTCGAGTAATTCTTGGCGACCTGAAACTGGTGCTGGAGCAACATCATTTTGTACAACATGATTTGCTAAATCAGCAAGAGAAAGTTTGCCGCTAAGAATATCTTTACCAAATGGTGCATCCCATCCAGCATAACGTTTATCTTTTTCTGCTTGTAAACGATCATTTTCAATCATTTCGGCTGCAATTAATAATGAACGTGCTAATACATCAATACCACCAATGTGTGCATGAACAAGATCATAACGATCAATACTTTGTCTACGAATCTTCGCATCAAAGTTGAAACCACCTTGACCTAAACCGCCAGCTTTTAAGATTTCATAAATCACTAACGCATTTTCTTCTACGCTATTCGGGAATTGGTCTGTATCCCAACCAAGTTGTGCATCACCACGGTTTGCGTCAATAGAGCCTAAGATACCGAGTGCTGCTGCAGTTGCCACTTCGTGTTGGAAAGTGTGACCAGCTAGTGTTGCATGGTTTGCTTCAATATTCACTTTAATTTCTTTTTCCAAACCAAATTGTTTTAAGAAACCATATACGGTTGCTACATCATAATCATATTGGTGTTTGGTTGGTTCTTGTGGTTTTGGTTCAATTAATAATGTACCGTTGAAACCAATTTTATATTTATTTTCCACCACTAATTGCATAAAACGACCGAGTTGTTCACGCTCACGTTTCAAGTCAGTATTAAGCAATGTTTCATAGCCTTCACGTCCACCCCACAACACATAGTTTTCACCACCTAATTTCTGGGTTGCTTGCATTGCGTGGAAAACTTGAGTCGCAGCACACGCAAACACTTCAGGATTAGGGTTACTTGCAGCCCCTGACATATAGCGTTTATTGGTAAAACAGTTTGCCGTTCCCCATAACAGTTTGATACCTGTTTCTGCTTGTTTTTGTGCAAGTAAATCCACAATGGTTGAGAAGTTATAAATATATTCTTTAAATGAGTTACCTTCAGGCGCAACATCTACATCATGGAAACAATAATAAGGTACGCCTAATTTTTTAATAAATTCAAATGCAATATTGGCTTTTTCTTTTGCTGCATCTAATTCAGTTGCATTTTTTTGCCATGGACGATCAAGTGAAGCAGTACCAAACATATCTGTACCATTCCAACAGAAAGTATGCCAATAGCAAACTGCTAGGCGTAAATGTTCTGCCATTGTTTTACCGAGTACCACACGATTTGCATCGTAATAACGATAGGCAAATGGATTAGTTGATTGTGGGCCTTCATATTTTACTTGTTCAATTTGATCAAAATAAGTTGTCATTTTTAAGCTCCTTACATGCGTAATAAATTTTGGTTGTGCACAGAGTAAATATGAAAAATCATCTCTTCAATTACGTTATTTCTTTTTCCAATTTAGATAATTCTTTTTTGTGACAAATATCACATTATGTCCAAAACATACTTATTTTTAATATTGTGAGAAGTATCACAGAAACTAAAAATCGTAATTGAAAAACAAAATTTATAAATTGTTCCACATGTAGAAATTATGAATAGTAATAGCCGCTGTATTACTTATCCCTTTAATTAACATGAGGTGACTCAAATGAAATTTAAAAAAACTTTATTATCTATTGCACTTATTTTAGGTTGTATAAGCAGCGTATCTCAGGCAAAACAATTAACTATTGGTATGTCAATCGATGATTTACGTTTAGAGCGTTGGCAAAAAGATAGTTCAATATTTACTAAAAAAGCTGAAGAGTTAGGTGCAAAAGTATTTGTACAATCTGCAAATGGTGATGACAGCGTTCAAATCTCACAAATTGAAAATATGATTAATAGAAATGTCGATGTATTAGTCATTATTCCACACAATGGTGATGTATTAAGTAATGTTATTGAGGATGCATCACGTTCAGGTATTAAAATATTAGCTTATGACCGCTTAATTAATAATGCAAATATTGATTTCTATGTTTCATTTGATAATGAAAAAGTTGGGGAATTACAAGCAGAAAGTTTAGTTAAATTAAAACCTAAAGGTAATTACTTCTTAATGGGCGGCTCACCTACTGATAATAATGCAAAATTATTCCGCAAAGGACAAATGAAAGTTATTCAACCATTAGTTGATAAAGGCGATATTAAAATTGTTGGCGACCAATGGGTAGATTCTTGGTTACCAGAAAAAGCATTACAAATTATGGAAAATGCGTTAACTGCTAACAATAACAAAATTGATGCTGTGGTAGCTTCTAACGATGCTACTGCAGGTGGTGCGGTACAAGCTCTACAAGCCCAAGGATTGGCAGGTAAAGTTGTTATTTCTGGTCAAGATGCTGACTTAGCAGGTGTAAAACGTATTGTTGCTGGAACACAAACAATGACGGTTTATAAACCAATTGCGAAGTTAGCTGATAAAGCAGCAGAAATTGCTGTGAAACTTGGTAAAGGTGAAAAAGTTGAAAGTAATGCAGTATTAAATAACGCACTTAAAGATGTTCCATCTTATTTATTAACACCAATTGTTGTCACTAAAGATAATATTGATGAAACCGTTATTAAAGATGGTTTCCATACTAAAGATAGTGTTTATAAATAATATTTTTGAGGGAGATATTCTCCCTCACTTTATTTTAAGGTGGTTTCTATGGATGTATTACTAGAAATGAAAGGGATAGTAAAAAAATTTGGTGATGTAAAAGCACTAGATAATATTTCTATCTCTATTTCCCCAGGAGAAGTATTATCTCTTTGTGGAGAAAATGGATCTGGAAAATCAACTTTAATGAAAGTACTTTGTGGTATTTATCCTTATGGTGATTATGAGGGTGACATTTATTTTTCTGGAGAATTACTTAAATCAAAAAATATAAAAGATACAGAAACTCGTGGCATTGCAATAATTCACCAAGAATTAGCATTAGTTAAAAATATGACTATTATGGATAATATATTTTTAGGTAATGAATTAACTAAATATGGCATTGCTGATGAAAATGAAATGTATCTTCGCTGTCAGAAAATGTTATCTCAAGTGCAATTAAATGTTGATCCTTATACTGTTGTTGGTGAATTAGGTTTAGGTGAGCAACAATTAGTTGAAATAGCAAAAGCATTAAATAAAAACGTACGTTTATTAATTTTAGATGAGCCAACAGCATCATTAACTGAAAAAGAAACAGATATATTATTAGATCTTATTCGTAATCTAAAAGCACATAATATCGCTTGTATTTATATTTCACACAAATTAAATGAAGTTAAAGCGATTTCCGATCAAATTTGTGTTATTCGTGATGGTAAGCATATCGGGACTCGTTCTGCTGCAGAGATGACCGAAGATGACATTATCACTATGATGGTCGGACGTGAAATTACTTCTCTTTATCCACACGACACGCATGAAATCGGCGAAGAAATTTTATCCGTAGAACATTTAACTGCATGGCATCATGTAAATACACACATTAAACGAATTGATGATGTCAGTTTCCAATTACATAAAGGTGAAATCCTTGGGATTGCAGGTTTAGTTGGTTCAGGCCGAACTGAAATTGTGCAATGTATTTTCGGAGCTTATCCAGGTAAATTTGAAGGTAACTTTAAATTACATGGGCAATCTGTATTACATAAAAACTGTGCCGAAGCAATTAAGAACGGTATTTTTATGGTACCTGAAGATCGGAAGCGTCACGGTATCATTCCAATTATGGGTGTAAATAAAAATATTACGCTATCTGCTTTACCGAAATATTGCCATGCTAATGTGATCAATGAAGCACTCGAAGAAACTATTATTCAACAATCTATTCAGGAATTAAAAGTGAAAACACCGACACCTGAATTAGCTATTGCTCGCCTTAGTGGTGGTAACCAACAAAAAGCGATTCTTGCCAAAGCCTTATTACTTAACCCACAAATTTTGATTTTAGATGAACCAACTCGTGGTATTGACGTTGGAGCAAAATATGAAATCTATAAATTAATCAATGAATTAGCAAAAAAAGGGGTTGCTATTATTGTGATTTCTTCTGAACTCCCAGAAGTTCTCGGGATTAGTGATCGTGTCCTTGTTATGCACCATGGGAAATTAAAAGGCAATCTGATTAATCATCAACTTACCCAAGAAAAAGTAATGGAAACTGCACTCAAGGAGTAGTCTATGAAAAACCTAAAATCCATTAATTTACAAGTTTATATTATATTGATTGCAATTATTGTAATCATGCTCTTTTTCTCTTTTACCACTGATGGCGCTTATCTTAGTGCAAGAAATATTTCTAACTTATTACGCCAAACTTCAATTACTGGTATCTTAGCAATCGGGATGCTATTTGTGATTATCGCTGCTGAAATCGATCTTTCTGTCGGTTCATTAATGGGGTTACTTGGTGGTTTTGCAGCCATCACAAACGTTTGGTGGGGTTGGCCATTACCAGCAACAATTCTAGCAACATTAGTACTTGGTTTAATTTTTGGGGTTTGGAATGGTTACTGGGTTGCTTATCAACGTGTTCCTTCCTTTATTGTTACATTGGCTGGCTTATTAGCATTCCGTGGCATTCTCGTAGGAATGACTAACGGCTCAACCGTTTCTCCTGTCAGTCCGTCAATGACCCTGATTGGTCAAGGTTATATCCCAGATGTCTGGGGTCTTGGTATTGGTTGTATCACTGTTCTAGCCTTTATTTTATGGACAAGCCGTCAACGTCATGCACGTCAAAGATTACAATTACCTGTACCAGCAATGTCTAAAGATTTTATTACATATGCCGTACTCGCTATTTTACTCTTAGGTTCAATTTATCTTCTTAATGATTACCGTGGTATTCCATTCCCTGTATTATTGCTCGCCATTCTTGCCGTCATTGGTTATTTCGTATCGAAGAAAACTGCATTCGGTCGCTATATTTATGCAATTGGTGGCAATATTGATGCAGCTCGTCTTTCAGGGATTAAAGTGGAAAAAATTAAACTCGCTATCTTCTCAATTAATGGTTTGATGGTAGCGATTGCAGGGCTAATTTTAAGTGCAAGATTGGGTGCAGGTTCGCCATCCGCTGGACAAAATGCCGAATTAGATGCGATTGCCGCTTGTGTTATTGGTGGTGCAAGCCTTGCTGGTGGTGTCGGTAGTATCTTTGGCGTGATTATCGGTGCGTTAATTATTGCTGCATTAGATAATGGTATGAGTATGCTCGATGTTCCAACCTTTTGGCAATATATTGTAAAAGGCGGTATCTTACTACTCGCTGTTTGGGTGGATTCTATTAGTAAGAAAAAAGAATAATATTATTATTCACTCTCAAAGTTTGTAAAACGCACTTTATTACTAGAGTGCGTTTTTATTTTTTAATATTTATTAAATAACTTTAAAATTATTTTTAACATAAAAACAATAACAGAAATTAATTGATTCACAATAAACTCACTCTCTTATAAAAAATATCTTTTTTCACCATTTACCTCCTCCTCGATAATGTGACCAACATCACATAAACTAAAAATCATAATAATAAAGCAAAATTTATAAATTGAGCATAAAACCTAAATATTCATAATAAAATCATCTTAATATTTAACATAGAACATAGGAGATATTCATGTTAAACAATCAAAATATTAATAATGAATTTGCTCATATCTCATTAAGAGAAAAAATTGCTTATGGTGCAGGAGATTTAGCTCAAAACCTAATATTCGGTACTATTGGCGGTTTTTTATTAGTTTATTTGATTACAGTAAATACATTATCCGCCGCAGCAGGTGCAACGATCTTCTTTATTGTTAAATGGATTAACGTATTTTGGGATCCTTGGGTAGGAACAGTTGTTGATAAAGCAAAGATTACTAACAGTGGAAAATATCGTCCTTATATTCTTAAATTTGGTATTCCTCTTACCATTGTTGCTTCTTTATTATTTCTACCTATTGATTCCACTAAAGGCAGTTTCTTTTATGCATTTATTTCTTACTTAGCAACTGCATTAATTTATTCATTTGTGAATATACCTTATGGTTCATTAAATGCTTCCCTTACTAGAAATAATCAAGAAATTACCAAAATAACAACAATTAGAATGACAATGGCAAATATTGCCAATTTATTAGTCTATACATTATTTCCATTATTTATCCAATTAGTTTCCCCACATCAAACATTAAAAAATATTGGATTTTTTGGTATTGAATTAAATTTAGGTAACTATATGACATCTGATGCAGGAATAGCATGGTTTAAAGTTTATGCTGTTTATATGCTCATTGGTTTTGCTGCGTTAGTTTTTTGTTATTTTGGTACTAAAGAACGTGTATTACCAAAAGAAAGTAGTATTGAGAAGATTAGATATGTTGATTTAGTTTTAGAGCTAAAAAATAATTATCCACTCAGAATATTAGGATTATTTTTCTTAATTTCGTTTACCTTTATGTTTTTTGGTAATACCGTATGGCCATTTTATATGAATTATAATATTGGTCACCAAGAATGGATGGGAACTATCGGTTTAATCGGTTCATTACCTGGTATTTTTCTCGTTGCCTTATGGCCTTATCTTCGTACCACACTTGGTAAAAAAAGATTTTTCTTTGTTTTCTTAACTATTTTTATTATTGGTCAATTACTCCTTTATATCTGGCAATTTGATAATTTCAAAGATTCACCAATGCTCGGTTATATTGGTCGTTTCTTACAGCAATGGGGATTAACTTCTGCCACTGGCTTTATGTGGGCATTAGTTCCTGAAGTCATTAATTATGGTGAATTCAAATCACAAAAACGAGTTGCGGGTATTATCAATGCCTTAATGGGATTATTCTTTAAAATCGGTCTTGCTTTAGGTGGCATTATTCCTGCATACATTAACTCTTTCTTCGGTTTTGACGGTAGTCAACCCACACAAACCGCAGAAGCCTTATCAGGAATCAATATTTCTATGATTTGGATGCCAATTATCTTTGCCATTATTGCTGGTTACGTTATTGCACTTTATCCATTATCTGATGAAGAAATCGAAAAAATGAATTTAACTATTACTAAAAATAATCAATTAGGAGAATCTTATGAAAATTAAAAATCCAATTTTAACTGGATTTCATCCTGATCCATCTATTATTCGTGTAAACGATACTTATTATATCGCTAACTCTACATTTGAATGGTTTCCTGGCGTACGTTTACATCAATCAAAAGATTTAATTAATTGGGAACTATTACCATCTCCTTTATCTACAAAAACATTACTTGATATGAAAGGCAATCCTTCTTCTGGAGGTATTTGGGCACCTGATTTATCTTACGCAGATGGTAAATTCTGGCTTATCTATACTGATGTCAAAGTGACAGAGGGTGCATTTAAAGATATGACTAATTATCTCACTACGGCTGAAAATATTCTGGGTCCTTGGTCCGATCCAATTAAACTCAATGGTGTGGGTTTTGATGCCTCGCTTTTCCATGATGATGATGGTCGTAAATATTTAGTGCAACAAACTTGGGATCATCGTGAATACAAACATCCATTTAATGGAATCACCCTCACTGAACTCGATCCTGTGACATTAAAACTCAAGCCTCAAACCGCAAGAACCATCTATACTGGTACTGAAGTGAAATTGGTTGAAGGTCCTCACCTTTATAAAATTAATGGCTACTATTATCTTTTTGCAGCAGAAGGCGGCACAGTCTATACGCATCAAGAAGTCGTTGCGAGATCAACAACATTAGAGGCTTATAGTTTCGAAACAGATCCTGAAGGTGCATTTATTACAAACTTTGATACACCAAAATTTGAACTACAAAAACAAGGTCATGGTGCATTAGTTGATACACCTGACGGTGAATGGTATTACGCAAGTTTATGTGGGCGTCCATGGCATCATACAACAGAATCACATTCTGATCCTCGTGGTTGGTGTACATTAGGGCGTGAAACTTCATTACAAAAAGTGTATTGGAATGAAGCTGGCTGGCCTAAAATTGAAGGTGGTACAGGTGGGCAAATTTATATCGATCCGCCAAAATCAGTGAATAGTTCTAGCTCAAAAACATTAGCAAATTACCAACATGATGATTTCACTAGCGAACAATTAAATCTGCATTGGAATACTTTACGTGTCCCATTCTCCGATTATTTTGGTCGTATTACAGATGGTAAATTAACACTTATTGGGCGAGGTTCTTTAGCTAATACTCATGAAGTATCAATGATTGCAAGACGTTGGCAACATTTCTATTTTTCTGCTGAAACTAAAATAAAATTTGATCCATTTAGCTATCAACAAATGGCTGGATTGACCAATTTTTATAATGATCGCCATTGGTCCTTTATTTTCATCACCTATGATGAAGAAAAAGGCAGGGTGATTGAAGTAGCAGAGAATAATCGAGGTCAATACCGTTCTTATTTACAAGAAAATGCTATTCCTATCCCTGCTGACGTTGAATATGTTTGGTTTAGAACTGTGGTTGAAAAACAATTCTATTATTATGAATACACATTTGATGGTATTAACTATCAACGTATTCCAGTTAAATTAGATGCTAAAGTTCTTTCTGATGATTATGTTTTACAATCCTATGGCGGTTTCTTTACTGGGGCTTTTGTGGGATTAGCTTGCGTTGACTATTCTGGTTATGAGCTTTCCGCAGACTTTGATTATTTTACTTATCAAGAAGATATTCATCATGAGAAATAATCATTAATTAAGCTATGAGCCTTGATCTGACCCCGAAAAGTTGGACGATTATTTTAAGGACTGAATTCTGTATTGAACAGGACTCAGTCCATTTA
>NZ_JBHLWA010000020.1:0-36796 GCF_042433085.1 Gallibacterium melopsittaci | reverse complement strand
CAAAAAGTAGGCTTAAAGCCTTGTACTATAAGGCTTTAAGCCTACTTTTAGCAACAAATTTGTCTATTACACCGTTTTGGCAGGTTAAACAGTTTGATTGTTTTTCTGTTTCTTCTTTGTTGGCATTTTTGCTTGATTTGCACTTAAAGTTCGCAATGAACTTAACTTCTGTAAATCAATATAACGCACTAATTGCGGTAGTTGATTGGTTAATTGTTGCATAAATGTCTGATAATTTAACTGTTTACGATAAATTTGATCAAGCTGTGATTCCCAGTGAGCAGTCATATCAGGCTGTGTCGCAATATCAGGTAACGCCTGAATTAACACTCGCCCAATCTCAGTACTATGAATATAACGTCCTTTTTTGCTAAGAAAACCTCGTTTAAACAGCAACTCAATAATGCCAGCTCGCGTAGCTTCCGTACCTAAACCATCGGTTTCACGCAAGATTTTCTTTAACTCCCGATCTTGTACAAAACGAGCAATCCCTGTCATAGCGGAAAGTAGCGTAGCATCTGTAAAATAGCTTGGTGGTTGTGTTTTTTTACTTATGACTTCCGCATCAAAACAATAGAGTTGATCACCTTTTTGTACTATTGGTAATGCCACTGCTGTTTTCTGTTGATCATTTTCATCTTGTCCTAATAGACGTTTCCAACCTGCATTAGCTAATCCTCGCGTTTGTGCGACAAATACGCCTCCTGCAATCGTCAAGCCAATCTTAGTTTTATGATATTCCGCATCAGAATAAAACTGGATCAAATATTGGCGAGCAATTAACTGATAAATTTTCTGCTCTTGTGTATTCAACCGTAGTGACTGTTTTTGCGTTGGGATAATGGCGTGGTGTGCTTCAACATTTTTATCATTCCAACAACGTCCTTTCTGTTCTGGATTAAATCCCTCAGCAAAATGTTGATATTCTGCACAATTTGCACTGATCGCAGCAAAAATTGCTGATCTATCCGCAAAATGCTCTTCTGGTAAATAACGACAATCTGAACGTGGATAAGTGATTGCTTTATGCGTTTCATATAAGCGTTGGCAAGTATCCAATACCTCTTGCGCAGACATTCCATAACGTTTAGCTGCATCAATTTGTAACGCTGAAAGAGAATAAGGTAAAGGTGCAGTTTCTTTTTCGGTTTTACTTTGATATTCCGTAACGATGGCAGGTTGTTGCTGTACACGCTTCACCACGTGTTCAGCCAACGATTTAACTAACACTCGCCCCTCTTCATCTTGATATGGTTCACAGGCTTCACTCGGCTTCCATTGTGCTTTGAATGGATACCCTATTGGTTGTGGAGAGTGTTCAACACTTGCTGCCGATGCATAAATGGTTGCCTGTACTTCATAAAAATCTTTCGGCACAAAATGTTCTATTTCTAAATCACGCCGTACAATCAACCCTAATACTGGCGTTTGAACTCGACCAACAGATAATACACCTTTATAGCCAACTTGCTGCCCTCGTATTGTGTAAGCTCTGGTCATATTAATACCATACAACCAATCTGCCCGTGAGCGTGCCAACGCCGAAATAGTCAGCGAGCGAAAGGCTTTATTTGGTTGTAATTTTTCAATCGCTTTACGCACAGCAGCTGGATTGAGGTCATTCACTAAACAACGTTGAATATTCTCTATGGTGATCGCTGGCAACTGTAAATAGGCAAAGACTTCATCAATTAATAACTGTCCCTCACGATCTGGGTCACCAGTATGTACAATGGTATCTGCTCGTTTCACTAAATCCGCAATAACCGATAACTGCTTCGCTGTGGCTTTTTTAGGTAAAAATTGCCATTTTTCAGGAATAATAGGTAAATGTTCTAAACGCCATTGCTTAAATGCGGGGTTATAAGCATCAGGTTCCGCTAACTCAAGTAAATGCCCTACACACCAAGTCACATAATCTGTTTCACCACAACGAATAAAGCCATCTCCTCGTTGATGAGGCTTAGGTAAAACATCAGCAACAGCACGAGCTAAACTCGGTTTTTCCGCAATAAACAGACGCATAATCGAACTTATCAGACAAAAAGATGGCTATTCCATAATGAAATAGCCATCTATTCAGTGAATATAATAATTATTAAGCAAACGGATCTTGTAAGATCATGGTTTGTACACGATCTGGACCTGTTGAAAGAATTGCTACTGGTACCCCAGTAACTTCTTCAATACGCTTAATATATTTACGTGCATTTTCTGGCAACTGGGCAAGATCTGTTACCCCAAATGTATTTTCTGACCAACCTGGTAAGGTTTCATAGATTGGCTCAACACCTTCCCATTTTTCTGCAGCTAATGGAGCATACTCAAGAATTTCCCCATTTGGCATCTTATATGCCACACAGATCTTAATTTCTTTAAAACCATCTAATACATCTAATTTTGTCATACAGAAACCAGAAATTGAGTTCAACTGGATTGCACGGCGAACTGCAACTGCATCAAACCAACCGCAACGACGTGGACGACCAGTTACTGCCCCAAATTCATTACCTTTACGAGCAATTTCTGCACCTACTTCATCAAATAATTCTGTGGTAAATGGACCACCACCTACACGTGTACAATACGCTTTAATAATGCCAAGCACATAATCAAGATTACGTGGACCAAAACCAGAACCTGTTGCCACACCACCAGCAGTAGTATTTGAACTAGTAACATATGGATATGTTCCGTGGTCAATATCCAACATGGTACCTTGTGCACCTTCAAAGAGAATATTATCCCCACGCTCTCTTGCTTGATGAAGAATAGTTGTTACATCAGCTACCATTGCTTTAATTACATCAGCAACCGCAATAATATCTGCTAAGGTTTTAGCATAATCAACTGGTTCAACTTTGTAATAATGGACTAATTGGAAATTATAATAATCTAAGATATTTTTTAATTTTTCCTCAAATACTGGCATATTAAATAAATCGCCAACACGTAACCCACGACGAGCAACTTTATCTTCATAAGCAGGCCCGATTCCACGACCAGTCGTACCAATCGCTTTTTTACCTAATGCAGCTTCACGAGCATGATCCATTGCTACATGGTACGGTAAAATTAATGGGCAGGCTTCCGAAATGAGTAAACGGCTACGCACTTCTACACCACGAGCTTCTAATTCTCCCATTTCTTGCATTAATGCTGAAGGTGATAACACGACACCATTACCAATCATACAGGTAACACCATCGCGTAAAATACCTGATGGAATAAGACGTAATACTGTTTTTTCGCCATTGATGATTAAAGTATGTCCAGCATTATGTCCGCCTTGATAACGAACAACATACTTCACACGATCAGTTAATAAATCAACAATTTTACCTTTTCCTTCATCGCCCCATTGAGCACCAAGGACTGCTACACTTTTTCCCATAATTTTACCTTTAGGTTATTTAGACTTCGTTTCAAAAGAGGTGGTTATTCCAGCGGAATACTTTACTACTGCCAATTAAAAAGTACAAATTTAATCTTTGGTAAATCCCGTGGATTTCATTATCTATTAACACACATAATCCAATTAATAATCTATGCATAAGAAAAGCCTCTTATCGAGGCTTTTCAGTTACTTTTGTCCTTCAGGACGTTGCATAAATTTAAAGAATTCACTATCGGGTTTAACTATCATTAGATTATCAGATTGTGCAAAACTTTTCTCATAAGCTTTTAGACTACGAATAAAGTTATAAAACTCTGGTGCTTGCCCAAAGCCATCTGCATAAATTTTAGCAGCTACTGCATCACCTTCCCCACGTAGTTCTTGTGCTTTTTTATTGGCATTCGCCAAGATCACAGTCACTTTACGATCAACATCAGCTTGAATAAACGCTGCTTTCTCACGCCCTTGTGAACGATGTTCACGCGCAACCGCATCACGCTCAGCTCGCATACGTTGATAAATTGAAGATGAAACTTCTTCTGGTAAATTAATTTGTTTAATACGCACATCAATCACTTCAATACCTAATTCAGAAGTACTATCTGCACCAGTATTCAAGGCTTTACGTGCATCTAACATTAATTCACCACGGGTTCCAGAGACAATATCTTTAATTGTTCTTGCCCCAATTTCAGAACGTAAACGGTCGTTAACTTTACGTCTTAATAAACTATCTGCACGTAAATAATCGCCACCTCCTGTTGAGGTAAAGAATTTACCAAAATCAGCGATACGCCATTTCACATAAGAATCAACTAATAAATCTTTTTTCTCTACCGTAACGAAACGATCAGCTTGACCATCTAATGTTTGGATTCGTGCATTTAACACTTTAATTCCATCAATAAATGGAATTTTGAAATGTAATCCTGGACTATAGACAACAACTTTATTATCTGCATCACGTTGTACCTTACCAAAACGCAGCATAATACCTCTTGTTCCTTCTGGCACGACAATAATACTGGTATATAAAATGACGGCAATCACAAAAATAACTGGCATTAAAAACTTACGCATCATTAAAATCTCCCTTGACGATCCGCATCAATAATTGGTTCTTTTGATTGAGTAGTTGACGGCACTTTCGGCATCTCTAACGTTGCTTTTGGTGCTGTTGTACTCTCACTTGTACCAGTTGAGTTTTCCGATGCACTGTTGTTTTTATTTTGTTTTAATAATTGTTCCAATGGCAAGACTGTCAAATTATTACCGTTATTATCTAATAAGACTTTTGGCGTTGCTGACATCACTTTTTCCATTGATTCTAAATACAGACGCTCTTTTAATAATTGTGGATTAGCTTTAAATTCAGGAATTAATTTAGTAAAACGTTCTGCTTCCCCTTTTGCATCCAACACAATTTGTTCTTTATATGCAGTCGCCTGTTCAATAATACGTTGTGCATTACCACGTGCAATTGGCTCACGTTCTCTTGCATAGGCTTCTGCTTCACGAATTAAACGTTGCTCATCTTCTTGCGCTTTAATCGCATCATCAAACGCATCTTTAACTTCTTCTGGTGGACGTGCTGATTGGAAGTTCACATCTAAAATTTCTAATCCCATATTGTATGGTTTAATAATTTCATTTAATGATTTCCATGTACGCTCACGCACTACTGAACGTCCAGTCGTTAAAATATCATCCATACTCATATGGCCAATTACATAACGTAAAGCACTATCTGTTGCTTGGCTTAAACTATCTTGTGGATCAACAACGTGAAATAGATAACTTGCAGGATCTTGAATACGGTATTGTACTGTCATCTCCACTGTTACCATATTCTCATCTTGCGTTAACATCGAACCTTGTGTTTTTAATTCACTGATACGTTCTACGTTAACTGGTAAAACATCATCAATAAAGGTTGGCTTCCAATTCAATCCTGGTTGGACAATTTTTTCTAATTTACCAAAACGTAAAACTACGCCTCGTTCGGCTTCTTTAATGGTATAAAAACCACTTGCAATCCAAAAAACAATCATCGCAATAATCGCAAAGATTGCTAATTTTCCAATGCCATTCGCTGAAATTGTCGTGTTAGATGGGCGTTTTTGATTATTACTACCTTGTCCACCACCTTGGCTCATTTTGTTAAAAAATTTAGCAAGTTCTTCTAGTAAATCTGGTGGGGTATCATTATTCTTATTTTGGTTAGGTTGTTGATTCTGTCCAGATGAATGACTTTCTTTTCCATCTTTTCGATCCGAACTACCAGGTTTTGACCAAGGATCCTGTCCTGAATCATTCCACGACATATTGTTCTCCGTTTTAGTAAAATAATAGTGAAATAAAATTTATAACAACGTAATTTTTATACTTTTGAGCATTTCACCCTAAAAAAGCAAAAATTGGCACAAAAATACAATTTTTAGCGAAACATCAGTCTAAACAAATTTACCCAATAAGTCTAATAAATTTCCTTTACTATCAGTAATAATAAATAAGGTCTGTGGACATTTTTATTTTCAGTTTTATAATGCCAATCTTGTTTTATCCATAAGGCGTAGTCAATGTTTCTTCTTTTTATTGCCATTGCTATCTGGGGCAGTTCATTACCCATTGGAAAATTGGCTTATCATTCATTTGAACCTGTTATTTTAGTGCAATTTCGTTTTTGTATTGCAGCATTGATTATTTTGCCAACATTTATTCGTGTTTTACGGAAAATTCCGCAACACCTATATAAAAACCTAGCAATACTCTCTTTTCTCAATTATCCCTTAGTTTTTTTATTACAATTCATAGGATTAAAATATACTTCGGCATCTAGTGCTGTCACTATGTTAGGTTTACAACCTCTGATTATGGTATTCGTTGGTCATCTCTTTTTTAAAGAAAAAGCGAGTAAATTCGAATATTTTCTGGGGTTACTCGCTTTTATTGGTATTTCTTTAGTAGTGAGTGATGATGATCCTAATAGCCAAATCGATGCGTGGGGTTGTTTTCTTATTTTGTCATCTACCATTACTTTTGCGTTTACTGTCCGTTGGGCGCAACAAATAATGAAAGAGATTCCACCACGGAGTTATACCGCTATCACCATTATGTTTGGTATGATCTTCTGCCTTCCATTTACTTTATTGCTTAATCAACAATGGCATTTCACCCCATCTATTGTGGATACCATGGCATTACTCTATTTAGGAATAGCCTGTAGTTGGTTAGCACCAAAATTATGGAATAATGGTTTACCTTTTGTATCTGCCAATATTTCTGGTGTCATTTCTGCTCTTGAACCAATTTTTGGTATTCTATTTGCCATTTTATTCCTACATGAGCAGATTACTTGGAAAATTGGAATTGGTATTACGCTCGTATTAGGCGTTACATTAATTTTTATTCTTTACTCTCTAAAAAAACCACCGCACAATACGACAGCAAATTAACATACAAAATTTTTATACAAGGATTAACAATGAAATCATTACCAAAAATCTTATTAATTGGTTTAGCATTACCCTTTTCAGCGCTAGCACATAATTTAGTTATTGGGCAAGCACCAGTGGCAGTCACTAATGTACAAAGTGGCGAAGTACTTTTACAAAACGACAAAGTGCAATATCAGCCTTGGAGTAGCAAATCTTTACCAGGAAAAGTTCGTGTATTACAACATATGGCTGGGCGTATCTCAGTAAAATCAATGAACGATCCATTAATGGATAAAATTAAAGCTGCAAATTTCCCACATAATCAGTATCAAACGACAACGATTGTTAATGTAGCCGATGCCACACTAGGAATGAGCAGTATGGCAAAAAGCAAAACTGAAAAGGGTAAGAAAGAGTTCCCTTACACTTCAGTAATTGTTGATGATAATGGTCAAGTAAAATCTGCTTGGCAATTACAACCTGAAAACTCACTGATTGTAGTGTTAGATAAACAAGGCAAAGTGCAATTTGCCAAAGAGGGGAAACTCAGTGAAGCCGAAAATAAACAAGTAATTGATTTAGTGAAACAATTACTTCAACAATAAAAGAAAAAACGGAAAGGCGACTAACCTTTCCGCTCTTGCTATGTTCTACTTAAAAACTATTTTGAGCTAGTGTAATTAAGCAACAACGCCAAATTGTTCCTTCATTAATGCTTCAAAATCTGTGCAACCACCAATTGGTTTTTCATCAATGAAAATTTGTGGCACAGTTTCAACAGTTTTACCAACTGATTTTGAAAGATCTGCTTTGCTAATACCTTCAGCAATAATATCAACATAACGATAATCAAAATCTTCTACAGTTGCTTTTAATTTTTCTGCTAATGCTTTTGCTCTTGCACAATATGGGCAACCTGGACGACCAAAAATAACAGTATACATAATTGACTCCTTTGTTAACTAATGATTGAAAACGTGAGTATTCTACCTTAATCATTCATCGCAGGGGAAAACTATTTTAAGCATTATAACGATTGGTATAATATATCGATTCGCAAAATTTATGTTCACAAAAAAATTTTAGAGAGGTTTAATATGTCACAACAAGCAGTCAATATTCTCCATTCTCATCGTTCTATTCGGAAATTTTTAGATAAAGTTATTGATGAGGAGATTCGACAACAATTACTCCAATCCGCACGCATGGCATCCTCATCTAACCATTTGCAATGTGTTTCTATTATTCGTGTTACTGATCCCGCAATGCGTCAACAAATTATGGAGTATTGCTCAAACCAAGAATATGTCTATTCTGCACCAGAATTTTGGGTATTCTGTGTTGATTTTGCTAAACATGCCGAAATTTGTCCTACTGCACAACTAGATTGGGCTGAAATCTTGTTAATCGGTGCAGTCGATACAGGTATCATGGCCCAAAATGTATTAGCAACTGCGGAATTACTTGGTTTAGGTGGAGTTTATATCGGTTCATTACGTAATCAAATGGAAAAAGTAGGTGAACTTCTCCAATTACCAAAACATACATTACCTATCGTCGGAATGTGTTTAGGCTACCCAAATCAAGATCCACCGATTAAACCACGTTTACCGCAAGATCTGATGTTCTTTGAAAATCATTACCAACCATTAGATAAAGCCAAACTCGCAGAATTTGATCAAGTTACTGCTGATTATTATCTTGCTCGCAGTAATATTGATAATAACTGGTCAAAAAATGTGATTAAATCATTAGATAAACCTGTACGTCCTGCGGTACTCGCTTATCTGCAAAAACAAGGATTTGTAAAAAAATAACATGAAATTATTAATGTTATGTCGTGAACCACGCCTATACAGTTGTATCCGCTTACAAGAAGCAGCGGAAGAAAGTGGTCATCAAATCGATATTCTCGATCCTAATCGTTGTATTCTGCATTTAGCAGCTAATGGTGAACAAAAACTTTATTATCAAGCGATCAACCAATTTGATTATCATTTACTGCCTGAATATGACGGTGTTATTCCACGTTTTGGTACAGCAAGCACTGAAATGGGCTGTAGAGTATTGTGTTATTTTGCTGCACGCCATATTCCTGTACTTAATTCTGCTGAGGCGTTTGCCTTAGCACGTGATAAATGGCAAAGTCTGCAAGTACTGCATCAACATTCATTACCTGTACCCACGACTGCTTTAGGAGGAAATGAAGTCAATGCGGAAGCCATTGCTACGCATATTGGTGCACCAGCTATTTTAAAAACGCTATCTGGTTCACAAGGTATTGGTGTGATGTTAATGACAGAAAACAATAGCACTGTAAGCGTAATGGAAACACTCAAACACGCAAATATTCCTGTATTAGCCCAACAATTCATTACTGAAGCAAAAGGGCATGATTTACGCTGTTTTGTAATTGGTGATCGCGTAGTCAGTGCAATGGAACGCCAAGGGAAAGTAGGTGAGTTTCGAGCTAACTTCCATCGAGGTGGGAGTGCAGTCCCAGTGAAACTCAGCTCACAAGAAATAGAATTAGCCGTTACTGCGACTAAAGTCATTGGATTAGATGTCGCTGGTGTCGATATCATTCGCACGAAACAAGGCCCAATGATTTTAGAGGTTAATGCAAGTCCTGGCTTAGAATTAATTGAAAAAACAAGTAAATTAGATATTGCTGTACAGATGATCGCTTATTTAGAACGCAAAATTAACGTACATCAATAATTTTTCCCTATTTAAATTTGAGGAACATTAATTAATGATAAATACAGAAGCAATGCAGTTTTGGCAAGCTGTTACGACTGCATTAGCAGAAAAAAATCCAAGTAAAAAATGTGAACTAGTTAATCAACTTATGGCAACAGATTGGCATTGGGATTTTTTATTAGAGGAAAAAAACTATCCCGTAGTCACACCACAAGATGAAATTGTTGGCATACCCGATAAACCATTATTAGTTGCTCCTCAAGCCGTTCCTAAACGTGCCTTTTCTACACCAGAAGGCTATGCGGCAACATTTCATGCGATTGCACATATTGAATTTAATGCGATTAATTTAGGCTTAGATGCAGCATGGCGTTTTGGTTTAGCTGCCCAACAAGAACTCGGGCAAGGAATGGCTTTTGTTAAAGACTGGCTGCGTGTTGCCCACGAAGAAACCTATCACTTTGGTTTAGTCAATCAACACTTACAAAGTCTTGGTTACCAATATGGCGATTTTGAAGCCCATTCTGGTTTATGGGAAATGGCACAAGCAACTGCTCACGATATTTGGCAACGTATGGCATTAGTGCCTCGTGTGTTAGAAGCAAGAGGGTTAGATGCAACGCCACCATTACAAGAAAAAATGGCTCAACGGAAAGATTTTCGTGCTGTCGAAATTTTAAATATCATTTTAAATGATGAAATTGGACACGTTGCTATTGGTAATCATTGGTATCACACTCTTTCAGAAAAACGCCAACTTGATCCATTAACCAGCTTTACTGAACTACTACGTCAATATCGGATTGTCATTTTTAAAGGAGTGATTAATACTGATGCTCGACTGCAAGCTGGATTTACACAATTTGAGCTTGATTGGATTAAAGAAATTGAAGATTCGTTAAAAGCCGAGCGACAAAAAATAAAGATTTAAACTATTCTCAATGTGTGAGGAGTAAACTCACACATTCTCTTTCTAATAAAATTATTGAATCTATTTTAGATTTCTATTGTTCATTAAACATACTACACTCTTCACTAAAAATAGTTATTTTGTTTATTTTTTCGCTAATCATTTGTTAATTTGGGAACATTCTCCCTTATTTTGTTGTCTTAACCGTCGCGAAAATTATTTCGTAAGAAATTACTTAACTTAAATAGGGAATGTTTATATGAAAAAAAAGAATTTTGTATTAACAAGTATTGCTTTGGGATTAAGTGTACTTTGTGCCTCACTACCTAGCCAAGCCAATATCCCAGTACCTCTTCTAGAAAATGCAGCTAATACCACACCAAGTTTAGCCCCAGTTATCGATCAAGTTTTGCCTGCAGTTGTCACTATTTCTGTTGAAGGAACAAATAATGATGAAGCAACAGCAAATAATCCTTTTGCTGATCTTCCTCCTGAATTTCAATTTTTCTTCGGTGATCAATTTAATAATCGCACTCCTCGCCAATTTAAAGGTCTAGGTTCAGGTGTCATTATTAATGCAGATAAAGGCTATGTATTAACTAATAACCATGTTGTTGAAGGTGCAGATAAAATTACCGTTACATTAAATGATGGCAGAGAATATAAAGCAAAATTACTCGGTAATGATGCTATGTCTGATGTTGCTTTATTGAAGTTAGACAATGCAAAAGATTTAACCCAAATTAAAATGGCTGATTCAGATAAAGTAAAAGTTGGTGACTTTGTTATGGCTGTAGGAAATCCTTTCGGTTTAGGGCAAACTGTCACTTCTGGTATTATCTCTGCTTTAGGTCGTTCAGCAGATGATGGAACAGATAGTTATCAAAACTATATTCAAACTGATGCTGCTGTAAACCGTGGTAACTCTGGTGGTCCATTACTTAACTTAAAAGGCGAGCTCGTTGGAATTAACACCGCAATTATTGCACCAAGTGGTGGTAATGTTGGTATTGCATTTGCTATCCCAAGTAATATGGCGAATAGTTTAGCTCAACAAATTATTGAATTTGGTCAAGTTAAACGTGGTGTTTTAGGGATTAAAGGTGGCGAATTAAATGCAGATCTTGCTCAAGCATTCGATGTTAAAGCTCAAAAAGGTGCTTTTGTAAGCGAGGTTCTACCTGATTCTGCTGCCGCTAAAGCAGGTTTGAAAGCTGGTGATATTATTACAGCGTTAAACGGTCAAACTATTAATAGTTTCTCTGAGCTTCGTGCAAAAATTGCAACCACTGGTGCAGGAAAAGAGATGGAAATCACTTATTTACGTGATGGCAAATCAAATACTGTAAAAGTAAAACTCCAAGCTGATAACGAAACTACTGCTAGTGGTAATAGTGTAATCCCAGGCTTAGATGGCGCTGATTTGAAAAACTATAATGAAAAAGACCTTAAAGGTGTTGTAATTGCGGAAGTCAAACAAAACTCTAAAGCAGAACAACTCGGTTTGAAAAAAGGTGACGTTATTGTAGGCATCAATCGTCATAAAATTAATAATCTTGGCGAATTACGTAAGATCTTAGATAGTAAACCATCTGCCGTAGCCTTGAATATTATTCGTGGTAATAACAATTTCTACTTATTCATTCGTTAAATTCTCCTTAACGGTCCAAGCCTACTCAACTTAATGGGTAGGCTTTTTTATTATTATAATTGGCTTGCAAATACCTAGACGCAATAAAAAAGAGTTGATTAACTATGTAACCAACTCTCTATAACATAACAAACGATCATCTTCCGTTATCACACATTAAGATAATCTAAAATACCTTTTGCAGCATCTCGACCTTCTGCAATCGCAGTAACCACTAAATCAGAACCTCTGGTTACATCACCACCAGCAAATACTTTTGGATTGGCGGTTTGTTGTTTAAATTCACCTTTAAGTTCAATACGACCACATTGATCTGTTGTAACACCAATTTCGGTTAGATATGGCATCGCATGCGGTGCAAAACCAAATGCAACAATAATCGCATCACAAGGAATCACACGTTCACTGCCTGCAACAATTTCTGCTCGACGACGACCATTTTGATCTGGTTCACCCATTGTGGTTTCCACCACCTGAATACCTGTTACACGTCCTTGTTCAGTAACCACTGCAACAGGCTCAGCTTCAATAGCCACTGGTTGTGCATTAAATTGGAATTTCACCCCCTCTTCTTTGGCATTCACAAACTCTTTGCGACTACCTGGCATATTGGCTTGATCTCGGCGATAAACACAAGTTACTTCTGCTGCTTGTTGACGTACAGAGGTTCGTACACAGTCCATTGCAGTATCACCACCGCCTAGAACGACAACTCGTTTTCCTGCCATTGACACATAATTTTGCGGATTTTGTCCTAACAGATGTTGAGTATTAGCAATCAAAAATGGTAATGCAGAATGTACACCTTCCGCATCTTCATTTGGAATATCAGCTTTCATTCCTTGATATGTTCCTACACCAAGGAATACAGCGTCATACTGCTCAACTAATTCTGATAATTGAACATCTTCGCCAATCGTAATGCCTAATTTAAACTCAATTCCCATCTCCGTAAAAATTTCACGGCGACGACTCATAACATCTTTTTCTAGCTTAAAGGCTGGAATACCATAAGTCAGTAACCCACCGATTTCTGCTTGACGTTCATAAACAGTAACAGACACACCATTACGAATTAATAATTCTGCACATCCCAATCCTGCTGGGCCTGCCCCAATCACAGCAACACGTTTGCCTGAGTGAGGCACATCTTTCACTTTTGGTCGCCACCCCATCGCTAATGCTGTTTCAGTAATATATTTTTCAATATTACCAATAGTTACCGCACCAAACTCTGCATTTAACGTACAAGATCCCTCACATAAACGATCTTGCGGGCATACTCGACCACACACTTCTGGTAAGGTATTCGTTTCATGTGCCAACTCTGCTGCTTCAATAATTCTGCCCTCATAGGTTAGTTTTAACCAATCGGGAATATTATTGTGTAATGGGCAACGATGTTGACAATATGGATTACCACAAGCTAAACAGCGATCGGCTTGTGCTTTCGCTTGGGTTTCATCAAAAATTTGATAAATCTCGATAAACTTCGTTTTCCGTTGTTCTAATGATTTTTTCTGCGGATCAATTCTTGGTAAATCGATAAATTGATAGATATTTCCTTGCTGGCTCATGCTTCATTTTTCCTTGTATTCGTCTTAATGACCGCCTTAATTGCCATAACAACAATTAAGGCGATGGAAAATTATTGTGTTACGACACCGAGTTCATTTACGGTACGACGTTGATGCCCTAATAACGCATTTAAATCATTGGCTTTTGGTTTCACTAATACAAATTTATCAGCATAATCAGCCCAATTATGCAAAATGCGTTCCGCTAACGGACTATGGGTTTCATCATAATGTCGAGTTAATAAACCGCGTAAATGTTCTTGGTGAGTTGGGAGATCGGTAATTGCTAATCCTTCTACTAACTCAGGATTAATTCTGCTACGGAATTTTCCGTCAGTATCCAGCACATAAGCAAAACCGCCTGTCATACCAGCACCAAAATTGATACCCGTTTTACCCAATACACAAACCACGCCACCAGTCATATATTCACAACCATTATCGCCAATTCCTTCAACAACCGCAGTTGCACCAGAATTACGTACAGCGAAGCGTTCACCAACACGTCCTGAAGCAAATAAGCTACCACCTGTTGCACCATAAAGACAGGTATTTCCTGCAATCGTAGAAAGCTCAGGTTGGAAACTCACACCAGTATGTGGACGAATTACAATCTTACCGCCAGCCATACCTTTACCAACATAGTCATTTGCATCGCCAGTAAGATATAAACTCACCCCACCAGCTAGCCATACGCCAAAACTTTGTCCAACAGTACCATTCAAGCGAATATCAACCGTTTTGCGTGCATGTCCATTATTGCCATATTTGTTGGCAATCATACCTGACAAAGTTGCCCCTACCGAACGGTCGGTATTATTCACATCAAAGGTTAAATCAAGATGTTGCTCATCATTATAATCGAAGGCATCACCCACCTCTTTTAAGATAGCTTTATTCAGTAAGCCTTTATCCATTGGTGGATTACTTTGCGTACAATATCTTGCACTTCCTGCTGGCACTTGCGGTGCATAAAGTAATTTACTCAAATCCAAACCACGCTGTTTCGCAGTTTGTCCTTCAATCACCGTAAGGAGATCGGTACGGCCAATCAGATCGGTTAATTTCTCAACGCCTAATTTAGCCAACCATTCCCGTACATCTTGTGCAATAAATTTAAAGTAATTCATCGCTTTTTCTGGCAAGCCGTGATAATGCTCATTTCTGAGTTTTTCATCTTGAGTTGCAATACCAGTCGCACAGTTATTGAGATGGCAGATACGTAGATAACGACAACCTAGCGCAATCATTGGTCCTGTACCAAAGCCAAAACTTTCTGCTCCTAAGATTGCTGCTTTGATCACATCTAAGCCTGTTTTTAATCCACCATCAACTTGTAGCCGTACTTTATGACGAAGGTTGTTTTCTACTAAAGCCTGTTGTGCTTCTGCTAAACCTAATTCCCAAGGTGAACCTGCATATTTCACACTCGATAATGGACTTGCTCCTGTACCACCATCATAACCAGCAATCGTAATCAAATCAGCGTAGGCTTTTGCCACACCTGTTGCAATCGTGCCGACTCCAGGTAATGATACTAATTTCACCGAGATCAAAGCTTTCGGATTGATCTGTTTTAAGTCAAAAATTAATTGTGCCAAATCCTCAATCGAATAAATGTCATGATGTGGCGGTGGTGAAATTAATGTAGAACCTGGTACAGCATAACGTAACTGTGCAATATATGGCGTTACTTTATCACCTGGTAATTGCCCACCCTCACCTGGTTTTGCACCTTGTGCAACTTTAATTTGGATAACTTCTGCACTCATTAAGTACGCTGGCGTTACCCCAAAACGACCAGATGCAACTTGTTTAATCCGAGAAACACGCTCTGTACCATAACGGCGAGGATCTTCACCACCTTCACCAGAATTTGAATACCCACCTAAACGGTTCATTGCAGTCGCTAATGCTTCATGGGCTTCTGGACTTAACGCACCAATACTCATCGCTGCGGTATCAAAACGTTTATATAGATTTTCTGCTGGCTCAACTTGATCCACTGAAATGGCTTTACTTTTATCCAAATTGAGCTGCAACATATCACGAATTGTTGCTATTGGACGTTTATTTACCGTATCTGCATATTTTTGATAAATTTGGTAATCACCGCTATTGACCGCTTGTTGCAAGTAATTCACTACATCTGGGTTATAAGCGTGGTACTCACCATCTGGTTTATATTTAAGGAAGCCACCTGTCGGTAAGGCTACACTTGAACGCCATGCTTGACGTTGTAACTCTTGCATATCGTTATCTAGATCGGCAAAAGAAGCCCCCTCAATACGACAGGTAATGCGTTTAAAGCATAGTTCAACAATCTCTTTATTAAGACCAACTGCTTCAAATAAATGGGCACAACGATAAGAAGAAATCGTTGAAATCCCCATTTTCGAAATAATTTTATATAACCCTTTATCAATACCTTTACGGAAGTTTAGCAACACAGTACGCAATGGTTTATTAATTGCACCACTTGTTACCATTTCACTTAAACTTTCATAGGCCAAATATGGATAAACCGCTGTTGCCCCTAAACCAAGTAACACCGCAAAATGGTGTGGATTTCGAGCAGAACCTGTTTCAACGATAATATTTGAATCACAACGTAAATTCTTTTCCACTAAACGTTGTTGCACCGCACCAACCGATAACGCGGCTGGAATTGGTACACGTTTTTCTGAAATTTGACGGTCAGATAAAACAACTAATACTGCACCTTGGCGAGCAGCTTCTTCTGCTTGAGTAGCGAGTGATTCAATCGCTTGTTTTAAGCTAACTTCTTGAGGATTATAAGTCGCATCGAGAATTTGATGTTTATAATACTCTTGTGGCAATCCCAATAATTGTTGCATATCAGAATAAAGCAATACTGGCGATTTAAAGTTAACACGATGTGACATCCCTTCTGTTTCAAAGAAGACACTCATCTCTTGACCAATGCTGGTATTCAAACTCATCACATGTGCTTCACGCAATGGATCGATTGGCGGATTTGTTACTTGAGCAAAATATTGACGGAAATAGTCATAAATCACACGTGGACGAGTTGAAAGCACCGCAAATGGCGTATCATCTCCCATTGAGCCAACTGCCTCTTGCCCATTTTCACCTAACACACGAATTAAGCTCTCTAGCTCTTCTTTGTCATAAGCGAATTGTTTTTGATAAGTCAGTAACTGTTGTGCATCAAACTCCGCTTGTCCAATTTGATCATCAGGAATATTTTCAAATGGAATCAAACGGTGCACATTACGGCTCAACCATTCACGATATGGATGACGTTCTTTTAATTCTTTATCAATTTCTTGTGAATGAATTAATTTGCCATGTTCAGTATCAATTACTAATAATTCACCTGGACCTATACGTCCCTTTTCAATAACTTCATCAGGTGCATAATCCCAAATCCCTACTTCACTGGCTATCGTGATTAACTTATCCTGAGTAATGACGTAACGTGCTGGACGTAAACCATTACGATCTAAATTACAAGCCACATGACGACCATCACTCAATACAATTCCTGCTGGACCATCCCATGGCTCCATATGCATTGAGTTAAAGTCATAGAACGCACGTAAATCATCATCCATATCTGGATTATGTTGCCATGCAGGTGGAATAAGTAAACGCATTGCACGGAATAAGTCCATACCACCATTCACAAACAGCTCTAACATATTATCTAACGAACTAGAATCTGAGCCTGTTTCATTCACAAATGGGGCAATAGATTGTAAATCTGGAATTAATGGGGTGTGATATTTATAAGCACGCGCTCTCGCCCACGCACGGTTTCCTGAAATTGTATTAATTTCACCATTATGTGCTAAATAGCGAAAAGGTTGCGCTAATTTCCATTTTGGTAAGGTATTAGTTGAAAAACGTTGATGGAATAAACAGATACCACTTTCCATACGTAAATCAGCTAAATCTAAATAGAATTTAGGCAGATCCTTTGGAATACATAGCCCTTTATAAATAATAATTTGGCTAGAAAAGCTACAAATATAAAAATCTGGGTGATTAATGCGATTCTCAATACGACGACGTGCCATAAATAGACGACGTTCCATATCTTTGATTCCCCAACCAGCAGGAACATTTACGAATACCTGTTTAATCGCTGGTAAACTTGCTGCTGCAATAGATCCTAATACAGATGGATTAATCGCAACATCACGCCATGCCGTAATAGTTAATGTTTCTTTAGTTAGTTCTTCTTTAATAATCGCACTATATTGTTCGATGAGTGCAGGATCGGTAGGAAAAAAGATTTGTCCAACACCAAAGTTTTTATTTAATTTAAACCCTTGCTCTTCCGCAATAAAATGGAAAAAACGTTTTGGCATCTGTAAATGTAAGCCACAACCATCACCAGTTTTGCCATCTGACAACACGGCTCCACGATGTTGCATTCTGGACAAACCTAAAATAGCGGTACGCACAACTTTATGACTCTGCTCACCCTCAAGATGTGCAATTAAGCCAAAGCCGCAGTTCTCACGAACCTCATCTTTGTTATAAAGCATAATAGATTCCTTAAATGTTGTGTTTATTGTTTTATTATTTATTAGAGGAATTTGAACATACCAAAAAAAACAAAGAGTAGTCAAAGCATTTTTGATGAATTTTATTACTTTTGTTTTTTTGTTAGTCTGTATATGATTTTTTTCTCTTTTTCTTATAAATTGGTTAATAAATTGGCATTTATTTAGATGAGAATAATTCTCAAATAAACCCAAATTTTTCTAGTTTTCCATATAAAAGAAAACCTCATACTAACTGTTAGTATGAGGTTTCGATCGCTAATAATAGTAAATAAAAACACACCTATAGAGGTGTCATTGAAACCACTTATTTAGTTTCACTTTTTAACTCAGCAGCTTTATCTGCTACAGCCTTTGATGCTTCTTCAACTTTTGCAGCTGCCGCATCTTTCACTTCCACTGCTGTGTCTTTTGCTTGCTCTACCTTCTCTGCTGTTGCTTCTTTTGCAGCTTCAACTTTTGCTGCGGCAGCGTCTTTCACTTCCGCAGCTGCATCTTTTGCTTGTTCTACCTTCTCTGCTGTTGCTTCTTTTGCAGCTTCAACTTTTGCTGCTGCAGCGTCTTTCACTTCCGCAGCTGCGTCTTTTGCTTGTTCTACTTTCTCTGCAGTGGCTTGTTTAGCTTCTTCAACCTTTTCTGCTGCCGCATCTTTTACTTCCGCTGCTGCGTCTTTTGCTTGTTCTACTTTCTCTGCAGTGGCTTCTTTTGCAGCTTCAACTTTTGCTGCTGCAGCATCTTTCACTTCTGCTGCTGCATTTGTTGCAGCTTCTTTTGTATCCTTATCAAAACAACCTGTTAAGGCTAAAGATGTAGTTAAAACTAAAGTAGCTAATAACGTCTTTTTCATTGTGAACTCCTTATATACGTCTTTAATAAACAACTAATTACTTTATTAGCGTTAAAAATAAACCTATTTCTTTAGTACAAGAAATAGGTTAACTTCAAACAAATTGATCAATAAAAACTATTCATCAATCGTTCTTAATAATTCATTGATACCAACTTTTCCTCGTGTTTTTGCATCAACTTTTTTCACAATAACCGCACAATAAAGGCTATGAGAACCATCTTTACTTGGTAAGCTGCCCGAAACAACAACTGAACCTGCTGGTACACGGCCATAATGAATTTCACCTGTTTCACGATCGTAAATTTTAGTACTTTGACCAATAAATACACCCATTGAAATCACAGAACCTTCTTCAACAATTACGCCTTCTACAATTTCTGAACGAGCACCGATAAAACAGTTATCTTCAATAATTGTTGGATTAGCTTGTAATGGTTCTAACACACCACCAATGCCAACACCACCTGAAAGGTGTACATTTTTACCAATTTGCGCGCAAGAACCTACTGTTGCCCAAGTATCAACCATTGTACCTTCATCAACATAAGCACCAATATTGACATAAGATGGCATTAAAACAGTATTTTTGGCAATAAATGCACCTTGACGCACTGCCGCTGGTGGAACCACACGAAAACCTTCTTGTTTAAAGCGTGCTTCATCATAATTCGCAAATTTCATCGGCACTTTGTCATAATATTTTGTTTCGCAACTTTCCATTACTTGGTTATCGTTAATACGGAATGAGAGTAATACTGCTTTTTTCAACCATTGATTAACTACCCATTCACCGTTTACTTTTTCTGCTACACGACGTTTCCCACTATCAAGATCTTGAATCACTTGTTCTACTGCAGCTTTAGTTTCAGCATCTACAGTTGTTGGAGTAATTTCTGCACGTCTTTCAAACGCATCTTCAATAATCTGTTGTAAGTTTGACATGATCTTCCCTAAATTAAACACTCAAAAAAGGATTGTAGTTTTACCATATTTTAGCAGTAAGAAAAAGCCAAAGAAGGAAATAAACCCTGAAGATAAAACATAATACTCATTTTACAAGTAGAAAAGAGGGCTGTATCAACAGCCCCTAAGATAAAAATTAATTTAATGCTTTCAAGATATTATCCACACTCTCTTTTGCATCCCCAAATAACATTTGGGTATTTTCTTTAAAGAATAATGGATTTTGTACTCCTGCATATCCTGTATTCATTGAACGTTTGAATACTACAACATTTTGTGCTTTCCAAACTTCTAATACTGGCATACCTGCAATTGGGCTACTTGGGTCATCTTGTGCAGCTGGGTTAACAGTATCATTTGCCCCAATCACCAATACTACATCTGTATCAGCAAAATCATCATTGATTTCGTCCATTTCTAATACGATGTCATAAGGTACTTTTGCTTCCGCCAATAAAACATTCATATGTCCTGGTAAACGCCCTGCGACAGGATGAATACCAAAGCGAACATTCACGCCTTTTTCACGTAATTTTTGCGTAATATCTGCGACTGGATATTGTGCTTGAGCAACCGCCATACCATATCCTGGAGTAATGATCACTGAACTTGCATTCTTCAACATTTCAGCAACCTCTTCCGCTTTCACTTCACGGTACTCACCTTGTTCTTCATCACTCTTCGCGACAACATCATTACCAAATCCACCAGCAATAACGCTAATAAAAGAACGATTCATTGCACGACACATAATATATGACAAGATTGCACCTGATGAACCGACTAATGCACCAGTAACAATTAATAAGTCATTACTTAACATAAAGCCTGCCGCTGCCGCTGCCCAACCAGAATAGGAGTTCAACATAGACACTACGACTGGCATATCTGCACCGCCAATAGATGCCACTAAATGCCATCCAAAAACTAATGCAATTACTGTCATTAATAAAAGTGGGAATAAAGCTGGTGAATTTAAGAAACTAAGCATTAATAAGAAGGAAACCACTAATGCCAATAAATTTAATTTATGGCGATGTGGCAACATTAATGCTTTCGAATTGATAATCCCACGTAATTTACCAAATGCGACAATCGAACCAGTAAAGGTTACTGCACCAATAAATACGCCTAAGAATACTTCAATATTGTGAATATTTGCTAAAGTTGGATCAGTAATATCGTGAGAAAGGTAACTATTAAAACCTACCAATACTGCGGCTAAACCAACAAAGCTATGTAGTAACGCCACTAATTCTGGCATTTCTGTCATTTCAACTTTTAAGGCTTTACGAATACCTAAAATCGCCCCAATAATCATCGCAATGATGATCCAAATTTGTCCATGGGTATGTGGTCCAAATACAGTGGTAAATAAAGCAATCCCCATCCCCACAATACCATACCAACATCCCGCTTTGGCAGTTTCATGTTTAGATAATCCAGCCAAACTCATGATGAATAATACCGCAGCAATAATATAGGCGGCATGTACAAAACTTTCAGACATGATCTACTCCTTAACCTTTTCTAAACATCGCCAACATCCGTTGAGTCACTTTGAACCCACCGAAAATATTGATACTTGCGACTAAAATAGCGATGAATGCCAAGACACTCACAATAAAATGTCCATGTCCAATTTGTAACAATGCACCGACAATAATAATCCCTGAAATCGCATTCGTTACCGCCATCAATGGTGTATGTAATGCATGGCTAACATTCCAAACCACATAATAACCAACGACACAAGAGAGAACGAATACCGTAAAGTGAGATAAGAATGCTGCTGGAGCAACAGAAGCAATACACATATAAAGAACAATCGCTGTGGCAATTAAGCCAATTTTACGAGTTGGATTTGCTTTTTTCTCTTCTGTTTTTTCTTCTTTTACCACGGCTTTTGGTTTTTGTGGTTGTGCAGAAACTTTAATTGGTGGAGCAGGCCAAGTAACTTCGCCATCACGAATAACAGTAACGCCACGTTGTACCACATCTTCAAAGTCAATATTAATTGTGCCATCTTTCTCTTTACACAATAATTTGAGTAAGTTGACTAAGTTCGTACCATATAATTGAGAAGATTGTGTTGGTAAACGACTTGGTAAATCGGTATAACCGATAATTTTCACTTGATTATCAGTAATAACCACTTCATCAGCTTTAGAAAGTTCACAGTTACCGCCTGTCGCTGCCGCTAAATCT
This sequence comes from Gallibacterium melopsittaci, assembly GCF_042433085.1. Lineage (NCBI taxonomy): Bacteria > Pseudomonadati > Pseudomonadota > Gammaproteobacteria > Pasteurellales > Pasteurellaceae > Gallibacterium > Gallibacterium melopsittaci. Next base: position 14,544 of record NZ_JBHLWA010000020.1, on the reverse strand, counting down.
ACAATAACACTACCAGGCTTCATTGAAGCAACCATCTCTTTAGTAATCAAACGTGGTGCTGGTTTACCAGGGATTAGTGCTGTAGTAATAATAATATCCACTTCTTTTGCTTGTTCTGCATAAAGTGCTAAGGCGCGACGATTAAACTCTTCTGACATCACTTTTGCATAACCATCGCCACTTCCTCCTTCCTCTTGATAATTAATCTCAAGGAAAGACGCGCCCATACTTTCAACTTGTTCTTTTACTTCTGGGCGTGAGTCAAATGCTCTGACAATAGCACCAAGACTATTTGCCGCACCAATTGCAGCCAACCCAGCAACACCTGCCCCAATAACAAGTACTTTTGCAGGCGGAACTTTACCTGCAGCCGTAATTTGCCCAGTAAAAAAGCTGCCAAATTCATGTGCAGCTTCTACCACAGCTCGATATCCAGCGATATTAGCCATTGAACTTAATGCATCTAATGATTGAGCACGAGAGATTCTTGGTACTGCATCCATTGCTAATACATTGATTTTTTTCGCTGAAAGTTTTTGCATCAACTCTGGATTTTGTGCTGGCCAAATAAAACTAATTAGCGTTGCACCCTCTTTAATTTGTGCAATTTCATCATCCGTTGGCGGATTTACTTTTAATATGACATCTGCTTGCCATACTTGATCGGCTTGTCCAACTTTTGCCCCTGCTTCTGCAAAAGCATGATCTTCAAAACTTGCTCTAAAGCCTGCATTTTGCTCAATAATGACATCAAAACCGAGCTTTTTAATTTGTTGCACGGTTTTTGGCGTTGCCGCCACACGACATTCCTTATCGAGCAGTTCTCTAGGTACACCAATTAGCATAATTATTCCTTAAAAATCAGCTCGTTACTCATTAGGATAAATACTTATCCCACCAAACAAATAAATAGACTCGCTACTACATTATCATGAGCCTAAGCTCAGTAACTGTATCATTAAATTGCACAAAAAGAAGATTTTTTTTTAGGAAATTTCAAATAAAATTGATTTGCTAATCAGTTGTAAAAAATTAGTTAAATTATTCTGTTATAAAGAGAAATAACTTTTTGCAAATAAAGACTATGAATATTTTGTTTTCCTTAGATGAGAACCATTTTTTATTAAGACTAAACAAAAACTCTGTAGTCTAATCACTCTAAACAAACAACTTTTTATCTTACTATGTAAATAATTGTAATTCTTATTTTATTGAGAATTATTTTCATTTATATTTAAGTCATAACATTTTTGATAATCACTCCAACACTTTGGCCTCTTCCCCCACAAAAGAGGCTTTTTTTTGCCTAAAAATCAGCAAATACACGCTGCTTACTTTCCATTTAACGAATAATCCTTATAATGAGCAAGTTTTATATTTTATTAATCTAGGAACGAAATATGAGTGATATAAATCAGGTTCTCGCTGAACTAAAACGCGGTGTTGATGAAGTCCTTTCAGAAGAAGATCTTATTGAAAAACTTAAAGAAAATCGTCCATTAAAAATTAAACTTGGCGCTGATCCAACTGCACCAGATATCCATCTTGGTCATACAGTTGTATTAAATAAGCTCCGTCAATTCCAACAACTCGGTCATGAAGTTTATTTCTTAATTGGTGATTTTACTGGTATGGTTGGTGACCCATCAGGTAAAAATAGTACTCGTCCCCCATTAACACGTGAAGATGTATTGCGTAATGCAGAAACTTATAAACAACAAATTTATAAAATCTTAGATCCTGAAAAAACTCATGTCGTCTTCAACTCTTCTTGGTTAGGAGAGCTTGGCACAGAAGGAATGATTCGTTTAGCTTCTCAATATACTGTTGCACGTATGTTAGAGCGTGATGACTTCAAAAAACGTTTTGCAAATCATCAATCTATTGCTATTCATGAGTTTATCTATCCTTTATTACAAGGTTACGATTCCGTTGCTTTAGAAGCAGATGTTGAGTTGGGTGGAACAGACCAAAAATTCAACTTATTAGTAGGACGGGAATTACAAAAAGCTCGTGGACAAAAACCACAAGTTGCTATGACATTGCCATTACTAGAAGGTCTAGATGGCGAGAAAAAAATGTCAAAATCACTAGGTAATTATATTGGTATTTCAGAATCCCCTGATGAGATGTTTGGCAAAGTAATGTCAATTTCTGATGATCTAATGTGGCGTTGGTATGATCTTCTCTCTTTCCGTTCATTAGATGAAATTGCGCAATTAAAACAAGATGTGACTAACGGACGCAATCCTCGTGATGTCAAAATTCTCTTAGCAAAAGAATTAATCGAACGTTTCCATGATAAAGCAGCAGCTGATGCCGCCGAACAAACCTTTATCGAACGTTTCCAAAAAGGGGCTATGCCGGATGAAATGCCAGAATTCACGTTCAATGGTGAAATGGCAATCGCTAACTTATTAAAAGAAGCAAATTTAGTTGCTTCAACCTCAGATGCTTTACGTATGATTAAGCAAGGCGGGGTGAAAATTGATGGTGAAAAACTAGAAGATAGTAAACTTATCATCACAGCTTCTACCGCTATTTATCAAGTTGGTAAGCGTAAATTTGCCAAAGTAACTGTGAAATAACAAGATACATAACGTCTTTTCTCTTTATTTTAATGTGAAGAGAAAAGACGCTTTCAATTAATTTAACAGCCTATTTTTTAATCATTTTATTATTATGACAACTCAAATGTTTCTCGATGAAGTCAATAAACGCAGAACCTTTGCGATTATTTCTCACCCAGATGCAGGGAAAACCACCATTACGGAAAAAGTTTTACTTTACGGACAAGCGATCAAAACCGCAGGAACAGTGAAAGGGCGTGGTTCAAATCAACATGCAAAATCTGACTGGATGGAAATGGAAAAACAACGTGGAATTTCGATTACCACTTCCGTGATGCAATTCCCTTACAACGATTGCTTAGTCAATTTATTAGATACTCCAGGACACGAAGACTTCTCCGAAGATACTTATCGTACACTCACTGCGGTAGATAGCTGTTTGATGGTTATTGATGCAGCAAAAGGGGTTGAGGAACGTACCATTAAATTAATGGAAGTTACTCGTTTACGTGATACCCCAATTCTTACCTTTATGAATAAACTTGACCGAGATATTCGTGATCCAATGGAATTATTGGATGAAGTTGAGAATGTATTAAAAATCCATTGTGCACCTATTACTTGGCCGATTGGTTGCGGTAAGTTATTCAAAGGTGTTTATCACCTTTATAAAGATGAAACCTATTTATATCAAACTGGGCAAGGTCATACGATTCAAGAAATTCGTATTATCAAAGGTTTAAATAATCCTGAATTAGATCAAACTGTTGGCGAAGATTTGGCTCAACAACTGCGTGATGAATTAGAACTCATTCAAGGTGCAAGCAACGAATTTGATCTTGAATTATTCTTAAAAGGTGAATTAACTCCTGTTTTCTTTGGTACTGCGCTTGGAAACTTTGGGGTGGATCATATGTTAGACGGATTAACTGAATGGGCACCTGCACCACAGCCGCGTCAAACTGATGTACGCCAAGTCGAAGCTACTGAAGAGAACTTCTCTGGTTTTGTCTTTAAAATTCAAGCAAATATGGATCCAAAACATCGTGACCGTGTTGCTTTTATGCGAATTGTTTCGGGTAAATATGAAAAAGGAATGAAACTACGTCATATCCGCATTGGTAAAGATGTTATTATTTCTGATGCCCTTACCTTTATGGCAGGTGATCGTAGCCATGTCGAAGAGAGTTTTGCTGGTGATATTATCGGCTTACATAATCACGGTACAATTCAAATTGGTGATACCTTCACACAAGGCGAAGATCTCAAATTTACTGGTATTCCAAACTTTGCACCAGAACTATTCCGTCGTATTCGTTTGAAAGATCCACTTAAACAAAAGCAATTATTAAAAGGACTAGTGCAACTTTCTGAAGAAGGTGCTGTTCAAGTATTCCGTCCTTTAATAAATAATGATCTCATCGTTGGTGCAGTGGGTATTCTGCAATTTGATGTGGTCGTTTCACGCTTAAAAACGGAATATAACGTGGAAGCAATTTATGAAACTGTCAATGTTGCTACGGCACGTTGGGTTGAATGTGCTGATGCGAAAAAATTTGAAGAATTTAAACGTAAAAATGAACAAAACCTTGCCTTGGATGGTGGTGATAATCTTACTTATATTGCTCCAACAATGGTAAACCTGAATCTCACTCAAGAACGCTATCCTGACGTTGTATTCTTCAAAACAAGAGAACATTAACTCTTTATTTTTCTTGGTGTTTTATTTGAATAAGACACCAAGAAATATTTTCCTTCTTAACTTCTGACTTAGATCATAAAATTTACCAATAATGTAACAAATTTAACATTTGTTATTGTTCTTATGAATTCTGCTCGCTAAAATACACCGCAGTTTTTCGTGAATTCATCAAAGTTTTATTAAATTTATTTTATAAGGATAAGTGAAATGACGCCTAAAATTCTGATTGTCGAAGACGAAGCAGTTACGCGTAATACGCTTAAAGATATTTTTGAAGCTGAAGGTTATCGTGTATTTGAGGCTGTTGACGGAGCACAAATGAACCAACAACTTGCCGCTCAAAAAATTAATCTAGTCATTATGGATATCAACCTACCTGGTAAAAACGGGTTGTTATTAGCTCGTGAATTACGTGAGCAAAATAATATTGCACTGATGTTTTTAACTGGAAGAGATAATGAAGTCGATCGTATTCTTGGCTTAGAAATCGGTGCAGATGATTATATTACTAAGCCATTTAATCCACGTGAATTAACTATTCGTACACGTAATCTTTTACAACGTACGATGATGGATAAAAGCACTAATAACCATAAACATATTGAAAAATATCAATTCAATGGTTGGACATTAGATATTAACAGTCGTACTTTAATCAATCCTGAAGGTGTTGCACAAAAACTCCCTCGCAGTGAATTCCGTGCAATGTTACATTTCTGTGAAAATCCAGGAAAAATTCAAACTCGTGATGACTTATTGAAAAAGATGACAGGACGTGATCTTAAACCAAACGATCGTACTGTTGATGTAACCATCCGTCGTATTCGTAAACATTTTGAAGATCATCCTGATACCCCAGAAATTATTGCTACTATTCATGGGGAAGGCTACCGTTTCTGTGGTGATTTAGAATCCGAATAAAATTATTGGCTAATAATAAAAAACCACCGCTTTAGGTGGTTTTTATTTGCATATAAATAGCACCATTTCGGTGCTATTTTCGATTTAAGATCGCAATAATTGTAAATACTCATTACGGCTTTCATCAGTGAAAATTTCACGATTACCATTTAACACAAAACCATTTAATTTTTCAGCTAGTGTTTCCGCAGCACAACATAACATTCTAAAATTAACGATATCATTACCTGGTGATGGTAAACGCATAAATAATGTTAAGCCAATGGTCGCAAAATTATCAAAATTATTTGGATCAAATGTTCCTGGTTGTACCATATTTGCCACACTAAAAATCACAGGACTATTCACCATATTCACATCTAAGTGGCGATGATAAATATTATATTCTCCAAAAATAAAGCCCAAGTCCTCTAATACTTCATTAATATGTGTACCATAGAATTGGCGATTTTCTGGTGCAACAACATACAACATAATAAAATCAGGCTTTTTGTTATTTTCTGTAACAGTTTCAACAGCAGATTCTGTTGCACTATTCGCTTCTTCTACAACTGACGCTGATTCTTCATATTTCTCAACAGTATTCTCCATTGTTGCCTTAGCACGCTTTTCTACTGCCGAAGTAGTATCTGCATAACGTTGTTGTGGTTCGGCCACAGTCTGAGTTGATTCGTAACGAGTAGATTCAACTTGGTTCATTGACACACTATTTGATGAATTAGGCAATGTAATTTTGATATTTTCTACTCGCCGTTCGACTTGCTGAGCAGTCGCCTCTTCTTCTAATGGTAAATGTGCCTGATACGGTGCTTCATATTCAACTGAACGTTGTACCGTTTCTCTAGTCATTTCTGTTTGTGAATAGCCATGTTGGGCTGACGCTGTATGTTGATAAGATGCAGAATGAGGCGGATACTCTGTGGTAGATTGTTGATGTACTCCATGCTGCTGTGGTGGGTAAGTCGAATCCTGTTGTGGAAAATGGTTCGCATGAGAAGAACGAATGTGCTGCCGTTCAAATTGCTGTGCAGATTTCTCAAACTGTGCTTTTTCACGCCGACTTGACCATACTCCATGCCCAATTAAGATACCTAATGCAAGTACACCAAGTAGAATTAATATCTGTTGTAAATCCATTGTCATTCACCCAATTTTTTATAGCTATAATGTTGAATATTTTAGCGTAAACGGCTTATAGCTTACCATATTTTTTCCAGATTGTTTTCTAAAAAGCTGCATAGACATTCAGTAAAGTAAAAGATAAGATCTTGTCGTTTTTAGCAAGCGAGAAAAATATGAAAGTTGGTTTAGTTTTAGAAGGCGGTGCAATGCGAGGTTTATATACCGCTGGTGTATTAGATGTCTTTCTTGAAGAAAATATTAAAGTAGATGGTATCGTAGGCGTTTCAGCTGGCGTTCTCTTTGGCGTCAACTATCCTTCAAAACAGAAAGGTCGTGTATTACGTTACAATTTACAATATCTCAATGATCCACGTTATATCAGCCTACGCAGCCTATTCACCACAGGCAATATTGTGAATAAAGAATTTGCTTTTTACAATTTGCCCATCAATCTTGATCCATTTGATGAGCAGACTTTTATTGAATCAAATATTGATTTCTATGCAACATTAACCAATGTCGATACTGGCGAAGCAGAATATGTCAAATTAAAACGTCCATTTGCCGAAATGGAAGTATTACGGGCAACCTCAGCCATGCCTTTTGTTTCAAAAATAGTCGAAATTGATGGCAAACGTTATTTAGACGGTGGTATTGCTGACAGTATTCCATTGGAAAAATGTCGTCAATTAGGTTATGACAAAATTATTGTTATCTTGACCCGCCCATTAGAATATCGCAAGAAAAAAACACATCCATGCCTTTTCAAGGCATTTTATTGGCAATATCCACATTTAGTTGAAAAATTAGCTCATCGTTATTTAGACTATAATCAAAAAGTTGAACAGATTATTGAAGCAAACAAACGGCAAGAAATTTTCGTTATTCGTCCTTCACAAACCTTGCCGATTAAACGCATCGAAAAAGATCTCAATAAAATCCAAGCAATGTATGATTTAGGCATCAATGATGCAAAGCAGATCTTACCTGAATTAAGACAATATCTATCTTCAATCTAAAAGGAGAACACTGTGAGTTATTCAGACATTAAACAAGGCTGGCATTACTTTGTACTTGGTTGGCATCTAATTAAAAGCAAAGGATTAAAACGTTTTGTCGTGATGCCAATTATCTTAAATATTTTACTATTAAGTCTTGTCTTTTGGTTATTAATGCAACAAATAGGTCATTTAACCGATTGGATGCTTGCTTTCATTCCTGACTGGCTAGACTGGTTGAGTTATCTCATTACTACGCTGGCAGTATTAACGATACTATTAGTCTATTACTTTATTTTTACTACTTTAGCTGGTTTTATTGCTGCTCCATTTAACGGGTTATTAGCCGAAAAAGTTGAATTGCTTATGACTGGACAAGCAGGTAATTCCGATGGAATATTCGACTTTATCAAAGATTTACCAAGAATGTTTAAACGTGAATGGCAAAAACTCTGGTATAGCTTACCACGTATTATCATTCTCTTCTTATTAGGTTTTGTACCTGTTATTGGACAAACATTGATTCCAATCGTGTTCTTCTTATTTACCGCTTGGTTACAAGCTATTCAATATTGTGATTATCCTTTTGATAACCACAAAATTAATTTTCCAACTATGCAACAGCAACTAGCTCAACGCAGAATGCTTAATTTGACTTTTGGTGGTTTAGTGGCAAGTTGTACATTCATTCCATTATTAAATTTTATTGTTATGCCTGTGGCTGTTTGCGGTGCTACTGCAATGTGGGTTGAACAATATCGTCATCATAATCAATAAATTTATATATAACCTACTTTTTAAAGTAGGTTATTTCATCTGTGATTTTTTCATTATTGATTTATTTTTTGGAAAAAAATATCAAATTTGTGATCTTGATTAAAACATTTTATTAACAAAAAATTGATTATTATTTAACTTTTATGTAAGTTGTTAATACCTAAGCGATTCGTTAAGCAGTGCATCGCTCTTACCCACTCAATAAGGAGAAGATGCTTATGCAGCAATTAGATTCAATCTTAAAAGAAAACCGTGTATTCCCACCTAGCGATCAATTCCGTCAACAAGCCAATATCGGTAATAATGAACAATATCAACAACTTTGGGACTTTGCTGATCGAGATTATTTAAATTATTGGGCAGATTTAGCACGAGAATTAATTAGTTGGAAAAAACCATTTATGACCATCTTTGATGGTAGTAATGCACCTTTCTATAAATGGTTTATTGATGGTAAACTCAATGCCTCTTATAACTGTTTGGATCGTCACCTACCAGACAAATCTGACAAAGTTGCCCTCATTTTTGAATCTGATTTTGGGCAAGTAAATACCTTCACTTACCAACAATTACATAATCGTGTTTGTCGTTTTGCCAATGCATTACGTGAGCAAGGTGTTCGTAAAGGTGATCGAATTATCATTTATATGCCAATGATTGTCGAAGCTGTTATTGCGATGCAGGCATGTGCCAGAATTGGAGCAATCCATTCTGTCGTTTTTGGTGGTTTCTCTGCCAGTGCATTACGTGATCGGATTGAGGATGCTGGTGCTAAAATGGTCATTACTGCTAATGGTGGTTTACGTGGTGGTAAAATTATTCCATTAAAAGAAACTGTCGATAGTGCCTTAGAAATGGGTTGTGAAACCATTGAAAAAGTGATTGTTTACTATCGCTTAAATATTGATACCCCTTGGAAAAACGAGCGTGATCTTTGGTGGCACGAACTATCAAAAAATCAACCTGCATTCTGTGAGCCAGAATGGATGGATGCTGAAGATCCATTATTTATTCTTTATACCTCAGGCTCAACGGGTAAACCAAAAGGCATTGTGCATAGTACTGCTGGCTATCTACTTGGAGCAATTAATACCTTCCGTAATATCTTTGATAATAAACCAGAAGATGTCTATTGGTGTAGTGCTGATGTGGGTTGGATTACAGGGCACTCCTATGTTTGTTATGGGCCATTAGCCAATGGTGCAACACAAGTAATTTATGAAGGTGTACCAAGTTATCCTGATGCAGGACGGATCTGGCGGATTATCCAACGCCATAAAGTCAATGTATTTTATACTTCGCCAACCTTAGTTCGTTCCTTAACTCGCTTTGGCGATCATATTCCACATAAATATGATCTCTCCTCATTACGTTTATTGGGCAGTGTTGGTGAACCAATTAACCCATCGGCGTGGATGTGGTTATATGATGTCATTGGGCAAGGGCGTTGCCCGATTGTGGATACTTGGTGGCAAACTGAAACTGGTTCAATAATGTTATCACCATTACCTGGCATTACAGCTTTAAAACCAGGTTCTTGTACCTTACCACAACCTGGCATTATGGCAGATGTTATTGATGAAACAGGACAAAAGATTACTGATAGCAGTGGTGGTATTTTAGTCATAAAACGTCCATTCCCATCTATGTTGCGTACTATTTGGAATGATGATCAACGTTATAAGAAAACCTATTTTCCTGAAGAACTTGGTGGTAAATATTACGTTGCAGGTGACTCGGCTCATCGTGATGAAGATGGCTATTTCTGGATTCTTGGTCGTACGGATGATGTACTTAATGTTTCAGGACATCGTCTTGGCACCATGGAAATTGAATCAGCATTAGTCGCTAATGAAAAAGTTGCAGAAGCTGCTGTTGTCGGTAAACCTGACGAAATCAAAGGGGAAGCGATTGTTGCATTCGTAGTATTAAATCGTTCAATTCCTGATGATAATGAAGCGAAACAGGTTGCCGAAGAACTCAAGCAATGGGTAGCACAAGAAATTGGAAAAATCGCACGACCAGAAGATATTCGTTTTGCAGAAAACTTACCAAAAACACGTTCAGGTAAAATTATGCGCCGTTTATTACGTTCGATTGCGAAAAATGAGGTCATCACACAAGATATTTCTACCTTAGAAAATCCGCAAATTATTGGGCAACTACAACGCCAAATTTTATAATTTTCTTTATTTCATCTATGCCAACAAACTTGCTGTTTGTTGGCTTTTTTATAGCTAAAAAGCGTATCATCTCTAAGATAAATTCCATTCAGTTATAAAATATAGCCAATAGGCATTGTTCATCTTTTCTGCTTAAGAGTAATCTACTTGCATCTTAATCAATGAATATATCATTCGGAGAAATTAATTATGACTATTTATGCAGATAACACATTAAGTATTGGCCACACTCCTCTCGTTCGTTTACAACATTTTGGACAAAACGGTAATCTTGTGGTGAAAGTTGAAGGTCGTAACCCAAGTTTCAGCGTAAAATGCCGTATTGGTGCCAATATGGTTTGGCAAGCAGAGAAAGATGGTATTTTAACTAAAGATAAAGAAATTATTGATGCAACCAGTGGCAATACTGGCATTGCACTTGCCTATGTTGCTGCTGCTCGTGGTTATAAAATTACTATTACAATGCCTGAAACCATGAGTAATGAACGTAAAAAACTCCTAAAAAGCCTTGGTGTAAACCTTATTTTGACTGAAGGTGCTAAAGGTATGAAAGGTGCCATTGCGAAAGCAGAAGAAATTTTAAATTCCGATCCAGATCGTTATGTGATGCTTAAACAATTTGAAAACCCAGCTAACCCCGCTATCCATCGCCAAACAACTGGTCCTGAAATTTGGAATGATAGTGAAGGTAAAATTGATGTGCTTGTTGCTGGTGTAGGGACTGGTGGTACCATTACCGGTATTTCACAATATATTAAATTAGATCAGAAGAAAAACATTGTTTCAGTTGCTGTTGAACCAGAAGAATCACCAATTATTACTCAATATCTTGCTGGTGAAGAATTAAAACCAGGTCCACACAAAATTCAAGGCATTGGCGCAGGTTTTATTCCAAAAAACCTTGACCTATCATTAATTGATCGTGTTGAAAAAGTAGATAGTGATACGGCAATTAAAACTGCTCGTTTGTTACTTGAAAAAGAAGGTCTTTTAGTAGGAATTTCTTCTGGTGCTGCAGTAGCTGCTGCTGACCGTTTAGCAAAATTACCTGAGTTTAAAGATAAATTAATTGTTGCAATCTTGCCATCTGCTGCAGAACGCTATCTCAGTACCGCATTATTTGCAGATATCGAAATTTAATTTTCTTCTCCTGTGTGTAAATATAACGCCTACTTCCAGTAGGCGTTTTTTATTCCTTATTTTTCAATGTATTAATTACCAAACATTGCTCAACTTTATGCTGATCACATTGTGCCATATTCGCCAATAACTCTCGAATCTGCTGTAACTCTGCAATTTTTTGATCAACTTGTTGCAAATGTTGGGCAGCCATTTGATTAGCATCATAACAGTCTGTTTCTGGTTTATCTTGTAATAACAGTAATGTTTTTATCTCAGTTAAATCAAAGCCTAATGAACGACAAGTTTTAATAAACTTTAATTGTGTTAAATGTTTAGTGGTAAATTGACGATAACCATTCATTGCTCGTTGAGCTGGCATAATTACTTGGTTCTTCTCATAGAAACGAATTGTTTCTACATTTACTCCACTTAACTCGCTTAATTTTTTGATTGTATAAAGCGTCATTTACTACTCCATTGCCTAATTCACAACTACGCAAAATTAAAACTTTGTAATACTTCTAATGGATAACGCTTACCTGCCAAATAATCTTGTACTGACTGCCAAACTAATGGATTTCTTGCCGCATTTCCCTCTTGCTGAATATAATGTTGAAACTCTTCCACTGTTAGCCATAATGCCCCACTAATATCACTATCATGTGGTTGTAATGGTAAACATTGATCCAATTCCACGATAAAAACAAAACGAAAATAATCTTTTCCTGAACGAGGAGCATGCCATTGATAAACGCCCAATAACGCCTGCATATCAGCAACAATTCCCGTTTCTTCAAATAATTCTCTTTTTGCTCCTTCCAACAAGGTTTCATTCTCTTCTAAATGCTCTGCTGGTTGGTTTAAGGTCATCTTGCCATACTCAAATTCTTCTACAAATAAAAATTTTCCTTGGCAATGCACTACACAAGCCATTGTAATTCTTGGATTTAACATATCTCCTCCGCTAATTTCAAACGTTGTAATAATTGTCGTTTTTCCTTCTCATTTAATAAATAACTTTTACCTAATGCCAGTTCTGGAAAATCAAATAAACGAAAACCTGCCAATGATACACGCACTAAACGCAAAGTCGGAAAACCAATATGTGCAGTCATCCTGCGTACTTGTCGATTACGTCCCTCATGAATAGTAATTTCTAACCAACTGGTTGGAATATGCTTACGTTCTCGAATAGGTGGATGACGTTCCCATAAATTTATCGGTTCAGGGATTAATTTCACCTTTGCGGGCAAGGTTTTACCATCATTTAGTATCACACCTTTACGCAACTCAGTAAGCGCTTCCTCTGTCGGAATGCCTTCCACTTGCACCCAATATGTTTTCGCTAATTTAAATTTAGGTGTTGTTAACCGATGCTGAATCTCACCATGATTTGTCAGGATCATTAACCCCTCACTATCACGATCAAGCCGACCACAAGGATAAATATCTGCTATCGAAATAAAATCTTTTAAGGTTTGTCGTCCTGCTTCATCACTGAATTGACTCAATACATCATACGGTTTATTAAATAAAACAACCTTAGTTTCTGACAAAGTAGGTTGCCGTTTTATTCCTGATGCTTTTCGTGAATTTCGATAATTTGTACGCGTAAAATTTCTCATTAAATTATTAAAAGAATGTTAAAAATGTGATGTAGATACCTGTTCCAATTAGGCATTTATTCTATACTAAAACCTATTTGATTGCTGACTATCACTTACTAAATTTCTTAGCAAAAGCAGCCTTCAAAAAATTATTTTTCCTTTGTTTTCTTAAATTTCTTATTGAAAGGACAACTCATGCAAACTCATATAAAAAAGCCAACCCAAGGTGAAGCTATCCAACTTACTGCAAATGGTCAATTAATTGTGCCTGATCAGCCAATTATTCCATTTATTGAGGGAGATGGTATCGGGGTTGATGTTACCCCTGCAATGCAAAAAGTCATTGATGCCGCAGTCGCTAAGGCTTATGCAGGAAAACGTGAAATCCAATGGATGGAAATTTACGCTGGTGGCAAAGCAAATACAGTTTATGGTGAAAATACCTGGTTACCTGATGAAACGATTGAAGCTATTCGTCAATATCATGTTGCAATTAAAGGCCCACTTATGACACCAGTTGGTGGTGGGATTCGCTCTTTAAACGTGGCTATGCGTCAAGGATTAGATCTTTATAACTGTTTACGTCCGATTCGCTATTATGATGGCACACCAAGTCCAGTAAAACACCCAGAATTAATCAATATGGTGATCTTCCGTGAGAACTCTGAGGATATTTATGCTGGCATTGAATGGACGGCTGGTTCTGATGAAGCAAAAAAAGTGATTCATTTCTTACAAACTGAAATGGGCGTGAAAAAAATCCGTTTCACAGAAGATTGTGGTATCGGTGTTAAACCTGTTTCTAAACAAGGTACACAACGTTTGGTACGCGCAGCTTTACAATATGTAATTGATAATAATCGTGATTCATTAACTTTAGTGCATAAAGGTAATATTATGAAATTTACCGAAGGTGCATTTAAAGAGTGGGGATACCAAGTTGCCGCTGAATTTGGTGCAACATTAATTGATCAAGGTCCTTGGATGAAACTCAACCATCCAAAAACAGGCAAAGAAATTATTATTAAAGATTGCATTGCAGATGCGTTTCTCCAAGAAATTCTCTTACACCCGACCGATTATGATGTCATTGCGACATTAAACCTAAATGGTGATTACATTTCCGATGCACTTGCGGCACAAGTGGGCGGTATTGGTATTTCTCCAGGGGCCAATATTGGTACCGATTCTGCTATCTTTGAAGCAACACATGGTACTGCACCAAAAATTGCAGGTAAAAATATTGGAAATCCAGGTTCATTGATCCTGAGTGGTGAAATGATGTTGCGTCATTTAGGTTGGTTTGAAGCGGCAGATTTAGTGGTTGCTGCCGTTGCAAAAACTATTTCGAATAAAACAGTAACCGCAGATTTTGCAGATATGATGGAAGGAGCAACGTTACGTTCTACCAATGAATTTGCCGAAGATATCATTCGGAATATGTAAGTTTATAATATAAAAGGAGAGGGCTTTGATCTGACCCCGAAAAGTTGGACGATTATTTTAAGGACTGAATTCTGTATTGAACAGGACTCAGTCCAT